>CAYNJK010000143.1:0-8313 GCA_964397575.1 uncultured Saprospiraceae bacterium | reverse complement strand
TTGATTTTTTTGAAAGTAGGCTCAGTCTTGTTTGGCAGTGGCTATGTGCTCTTTGCTTATCTAGATGGTGAATTAATTGACGGACTTGGTTGGTTGACACATGATGACTTAGTAGAGGCTATAGCCGTAGGGCAAATGACACCTGGACCTGTCTTATCCACGGCAACTTTCATAGGGTACAAAGTAGGCGGCTTTGGCGGAGCTGCTTTGGCTAGCTTGGGCATCTTTCTGCCCTCTTTCTTTTACGTTTGGATCCTAAACAACTATGTCCATAAGATGCGTAAGAATAAAATTCTGAAGTCTTTTCTTGAAGCTGTCAATGTTGCTGCAGTGGCCGTAATGTTAGTTGTTTGTATGAAGATGGGCCAGAGCATCCTAATAGACTGGCGAACAGCATTAATTTGTGCTGTAAGTTTCTTTGTCTTCTTCTACTACAAAGGCATAAACACCTTGTGGATTATACTAGGTGGAGCTATAGGAGGATATTTACTTTCATTTCTATAGCAGTTACGTAGCATTAAATCATTGCCACAAAGAAATCACTAACTCTAGGTCTTTCTCTTCTTTTTCTCCGCTGCTGGAAACAAGATGTTATTAAGGATCAATCTGTAACCCGGTGAATTAGGATGCAAACTGAGGTCTGTTTCTGGATCATTTACAAAGTGTCTATAATCTTCAGGATCATGTCCACCGTAGAAGGTCCAAGTACCAAAGCCATGTGTACCATGAATATATCGGGCTTCGTCGATTGCATTGTTTTCTCCTAGTATCAGAACGTCAGATTTGATTAGGCGCTTTGGATAAGCAGTAGTCTGTCCCATGAAG
The DNA here is from genome assembly GCA_964397575.1 of uncultured Saprospiraceae bacterium. Classification (GTDB taxonomy): domain Bacteria; phylum Bacteroidota; class Bacteroidia; order Chitinophagales; family Saprospiraceae; genus RFSX01. The sequence goes on along the minus strand of CAYNJK010000143.1, from coordinate 7,488 downwards.
GCCTTTATAGTCGTTGTATGATTCTGAGTCAACATCGCAGGAATAGGATCCCATTTGGCAGAAAAATCAAATAAGGTGAAGTAATCATTAGTAGGTGTGACCTTTCGCTTTCGATGATCTATCGTAGAGTACTCGTACTCTAGTGGATTCTTCACCAATTCCCAATCTTTAAATGCAAAAGTTTGCGAATAATCCAACTTGTTATCGAGGTCTTGATCCATACCATCGCCATCATACATCTCAGCACAGATATCATGCCCTTGGCAAGCAAGAGCGATATCATAAGTGTCTGTAGCTGAGCACATAGCAAACATAAAGCCTCCTCCAGTGACGTATTCTCTTATTTGCTTGACAACATCCAGTTTTAACTGAGATACTTTCTTATAGCCCAATTCTGTTGCCAAGGCTTCCATCTTACGTTGATTAGCCTTATACCATGGCTTGTTACCCTGAGAATGATAGAACTTTCCATACTGACCTGTAAAATCCTCATGGTGAAGATGTAGCCAATCATACTGTACCAGTTTGTCATCTAATACATCTCTGTCATATATAGTTTCATAAGGAATTTCAGCATAGGTGAGTACCAAGGTAACGGCATCATCCCACGGCTGGACTTTCTCGCCTTTGGAATTAAAGTCTGGTGTATAGACAGCAATCTTAGGCGCTTGTTCCAGTTTTATTGTCTCCATATTCTTCTCAGGATGCGCTATAGCCTGTCGAATCTGAGCAAACTCTCCGTTTGAAATAACCTCATACGATACACCTCGGGTCTTGCATTCTTTTTCGAAAACACTGTTGTGTTCAAAGGCAAAACTACCTCCTCGATAGTTTAACAACCAATAGGCTTCTTTACCAGAATCAAGAACCCAATAGGTAATTCCATAGGCTTTGAGATGGTCATTTTGCTCTTCATGTTCCATCGGTAATAGGATATATGAAGCTTGAAGATAAAAAGCGCAAAGTATGCAACTTAAAGAGATCAAAAATCGTTTCATTTCACGTAGAATTAGGGTACAAACTTAGTACTAAATAATAACGGATGTTGGACTTTGATGCCATTAAATGTTAAGCACTTATTACTTTCTTAACACTTCAGCATATTAAGGCTCAGATTATCATACATTAGCGTTACTTTTAATATTTATTTCTAGCTAGTATTTTTTAGAGACTTGGAAACATTACAATTATCATATCCCAGCTATTTTCTGGGGCTTATAGTTCTTGCAGCTATTATTTATGCCTTGTCTCTTTACTTTCGAGATAAAAGAATTAAGGAAAATAAGAGCTGGCTACCCTATCTATTAGGCATTCTGCGCTTTCTGGCAATACTAGGCATACTGTTTTTATTGCTGACGCCATTATTCAAGCGATTCATTCAAGAGAAACAAAAGCCACTGGTCGTCATTCTAAACGATGAGAGTAATTCCATACAAGCTTCTACAGATGCAAATACCTTACAACAACTAGATGAAGGACTAGAGCAGATGAAAGCCGATCTGGCAGAAAAATTTGAGCTTGTAGAGTTGTCCTTTGGAGAAAACCTGGCTGCTAATCAGAATGACACTATCATTCCTCAGTCTACCAATATCTCATCGCCGCTAGAGTATATCTCAGAAACTTTCGAAGATCAGAATCTAGGTGCCATTGTATTGGCCACCGATGGCATATTTAATGAAGGAAAAAACCCGCTTTATTCTGACTTACAAATTGCGGTACCTATCTATTCTGTAGCACTGGGAGATACGACCATAAGAACCGATCTAATTATTAAGAATGTATTGCATAACCGCATTGTCTACCTTAATGATAAGTTCCTTATAGAAGCGGATGTTCAGGCATTTAATTCTAGAGGTAGTAAGAGCAAGATAAACTTATATAAGGAGGTCGCTGGCAAACGACAAAAAATAGAAAGCACGAGCTTTACCATTGACAAAAACAATTTTTTCAAATCCTTCCAATTTGAGCTAGAAGCAGACCAGGTCGGAAACGTGAAATATGTTGTTACTGTAGATGGAATCAACAATGAGATAAGCAAGGCCAATAATGCTAGAAATGTCTATCTAGAAATTCTAGATGCAAGACAAAAGATCCTCTTGCTTGCCAATGCAGCACATCCTGATGTAAAAGCACTGAAGTCAGCAATTGGTGAAAATAAAAACTTTGAACTCGAGGTCAGATATGCTCGTGATGCAATTCCTATTATCAGAAGCTATGATCTAGTCATTCTTCATAATCTTCCGAGTAGAAAAAATAAGATTGCCGGACTTGTAGAAGAAATCAAGAAGCAAAAGAAGCCTACTTTATTTATAGCAGGCGCTGAGACTTCTATACCTGACCTCAATGCTGCTCAGGATGTAATCAAAATAGAAGGCGGCAACAGTAGTCTAAATGATGTCACACCTATTCTTAAGGAGGGGTTTGACTTGTTTACTTTGGAAGATAATATAGGGCAAGATCTTCGTAGTTATGTTCCCTTGAAAGTGCCTTTTGGTGATTACAAAGCTGTACCAACTGCGCATATACTTCTTCATCAGAAAGTAGGAAGCGTACCGACTCAGTATCCACTAATGGGCTATTCTGACATCAATAATCATAAACATGCAGTCATTGCTGGCGAAGGATTCTGGAAATGGAGATTGTATGAGCATCAGGAATATGAGAGTTACAGACATACGACTAAGCTTCTTATGAAGACCTTACAGTATACTTCGCAAAAGGATGACAAGAGGCAGTTCAGAGCCTTTGTATCTAAGAATTCATTCAAAGAAAATGAAGCTATCACTTTCGATGCACAATTATATAATGAAAACTACGAGCCTATTAATACTCCTGAGGCGGGTCTTCAAATAAAGAACAGTGATGGAGAGTCATTCGACTACAACTTTTCGAAAACCAACAACTATTACTTCGTAGATGCAGGACGATTTCCGGAAGGTAATTATACCTTCTCAGCCAGTACAAATTACAATGGTAAGAATCTAGCAGCTGGAGGAAAGTTCTCAGTAGAATCTATCATCAAGGAACAATATGACTTGACGGCAAGACATGACTTATTACATGATTTGTCTGCTAAGTTTGGAGGTGACGTGCTCTACCCAGCAGATGTCTCTAAACTATCAGGATTAGTCACTGCAAATGAAAATATAAAACCCATCCTTTATCAGAAAGCAGAAACAACACCAGTACTAGACCTATCGTGGTTATTAGGAATACTCATACTGCTTTTAGCTGTGGAGTGGTTTTTGCGAAGGTTTTTTGGAGGTTATTAACAACCTCTGGTGAGACTAATCGCCATTATTTCAGTCTAAATATAAAATACAGATTATATGAGAGGATTAATGAGACTACTTATCATGTTTGGTCCTATGATTTTAAGGCAGGTCCAAAAGATGCAAAGATCACGGTCTAGACAACAGCCGACTCAGTCCCCCGAGAGACAATTACCAAGACAAAATCAAAGAAGAAGAGCCAATGAAGTAAGGACAAGAGAAGACAGAGGAGATTACGTAGAATACAAGGATCTCAATGCGGAACTTGGAAGACCTACCGAAGAAGAAAAAGCAATAAATCTGAAGGAAGATCAGATTATGCTAGACAAAGAAGACCTTAGACATTACGAACCAAATGCTACTGCAGCAACTGAAAGTATGGAAGAGGAGATGGAAAAAATAGAAAATAAAAAAGTCAATAAGCCAATAGATAAAGACGACTTAGACTTAAAAGACTTATTTTTAGATTAGGTCAAGGCAAAGAATAAAAAAAGGTCGAAGCAAAAGCTTCGACCTTTTTTATTTAAAGATTCTTTGTCTATCAATTAGTTCAATCTTTCGAAGATGCCAGCAATGCCCTGTCCACCACCTACGCAGGCGGTTACCATACCATATTTTTGGTCTCTAAGACGCATCTCTTCTAGCAGCTGAATAGTAAGCTTAGCACCCGTGCATCCGAGTGGATGACCAAGAGCTATTGCACCTCCATTAGGGTTTACAATATCAGGATTAAGTCCAGCTTCTTTTATGACAGCCAGAGCTTGAGTGGCAAAAGCTTCATTGAGCTCTATCTGTTCTATATCAGACAAGTTCATACCTACTTGGCTAAGTGCTTTAGGAATAGCTACACAAGGTCCTATACCCATATAAAGGGGATCTACCCCACCCACTGCACAAGCTGCCAATCTTGCCATAGGTTTTAACCCAAGTTTATTCACCATCTCTTCACTCACCACTAAAACAAAGGCAGCACCATCAGAAGTCTGAGAAGAATTACCTGCTGTTACTTTTCCACCTTGCTTAAATACTGCTCTCAATTTTGCCAGACCTTCCATGCTTGTTCCTCTACGTATACCTTCATCAGTATCTACTACATGGCTGCTCTCTACCCTTTTTCCATCTTTTACAAAAACTTCTTCTACTGTAACAGGAACAATCTGGCTCTTAAACTTACCACCATCTATGGCTGCGATAGCACTATTGTGTGACTTAACAGAAAAGGCATCGGCCTGATCTCGGGTTATATCATATTTATCAGCAACGGCTTCAGCAGTATGGCCCATACTTACATGGTAATTAATGTTTTCCATGTTGGCTTTGTAGCTAGGGGCTAGTTTATATCCAGTCATAGGTATCATACTCATACTCTCAGCACCACCTGCTAAATATATATGACCGAAACCAGCTCTTATCTTACCTACGGCCATCGAAATAGCTTCCAGACCCGAGGCACAATATCTGTTAATCGTAATCCCTGGAACTTCTTTGCCTAGAGCTCTGGCAGAAATCAATCTACCGACTTGCAGCCCTTGCTCCCCTTCAGGATTGGCACATCCTACTATAACGTCATCTACTGACTTAGGGTCCACTTCCGGTACTTGAGCCATCAAATGTTTTATGACATCTACAGCCAAGTCATCAGATCTATAATTTCTAAAACCACCTTTCTTGGCCTTTCCTATTGCAGATCTATATCCTTTTATTATATAAGCTTCCATGTTTTTGTTAATATTTTAGATTTTTAGACTCTAGATTTTAGATACGTGATTTTTAGATACGAGATTCTTAGATTCTAGATTTTTTAGAATCTTTATTCTGAACACGTTTATCATTTTTTGCAACTCGTTTATTTCTACATTTACTTCTTTGCCAATTTCACTATTTATGTAGCCAAGTTCATGGCTAATTATTACTTGAGTTTCCAACTCTGTTAAAGATCCCATGGCAATATTCAGAAAATGAATCAATTGCTTGTCAGTATTTCTACCACAACCTTCCGCAATGTTGCTTGGAACAGAAACCGCACATCTTCTAAGCTGATTTGTCAATCCAAATCTTTCATCACCAGGAAACTCTTTCGTTAACTTATATACATCTATGCATAAAACTTTTGCTCTTTGCCAAATCTTCAATTCTTTAAAGTTGTGTTTCATCGTGTAATCTAGAATTCTAATAATCCAGCATCTAGAAATTTAATTCCTCAACGGCTTATTATGCATCAGTATATGCTGTATCCTATCCAAAGTCTTTTGATTACCTAACAGACTAAGGAATGCTTCTCTTTCTATATCTAATAAATATTGTTCGCTTACTTTCTGTTTGCCCGTAAGATCTCCTCCAGATATTACATAGGCAACTTTCCTAGCAATTTCGACATCATAGTCGGACATGAATTTTCCTAATCTGAATTCATTTATTGCAGAATACAAGGCAGACAAACCTGTACGGCCCAATACTTCTACATCAGTTCGGGGTACTTTAGCCACATAATTCTTGGCTAACTCCAAGACTTTCTCTTTAGCCATGGTTATATTTTTACCATTGCCTATGACTATCTTATCCTTGGTAGGTAAGAGTAGGTTATGCGCATACGCTTCTGCAGCAGAAGTGGCAACGGTAGCCGTGGCGATAGGCTTAAAATGCTCTATCAAGGTTGGTATCTGCACATCGCCTTCGAAATACTTGTCCGAAGCTCTAAGAGCCATTTCTTTAGTACCTCCACCACCAGGTATTAATCCTACACCGACTTCTACAAGTCCTATGTAAGACTCAGCAGCCATCACCGTAGCATCGCAGTGCATAGATAGCTCACATCCGCCACCAAATACATAACCTTGGCCAGCAAGTACCACAGGTATTTTGGAAGTTCTACAAAGCATGGTCAATTGCTGAAAATTGTCTACCATCTTATCCAGCTCATCAAATTGCTTTTGCATAGCCATCATACCTACCGGCATAAGATTTGCTCCAACAGTGAAATTCTTAGCATTGTTACCGATAACCACACCAGTCCATCCTTCTTCTTCAGCTTTCGTGATCGCCTCATGTAAGGCATTGCCTATTCCTTCTCCTATTGAGTTACTCTTACTGGTAAACTCTAAACACATAACCCCATCACCTATATCATGCACAGTACATTCACTGTTTTTGATAACCGGCGCATTACCTCTGTAAGCATCTAAAATGATTGTATGCTCCATACCTGGAACAGCCTCATATTTTTGATTAGCCAGATTATAGTACTGCTTGGTACCATTCTCCAATTTATAAAATGAGGAATGACCTGCAGCCTGCATCTTTGTAACCCAGTCCGGCAATTCTTCACCGCATTCCTTAGCAATCTGAATCCCCTTTTCAAATCCTAGAGCATCCCAATACTCAAATGGTCCCATCTCCCACATATAGCCAGTACGCATGGCATCATCTACGCTATATACTTCATCAGAAATTTCTGGAATTCTATTAGATGTGTATGAGAACAAAAAGGCAAAGTACTCTTTAAGAAACTTATTTTCTCTTTCGTCTCCATCTACTAAAGTGTTCAGTCTTTTCCCGATTAGTTCAATATTCTTTGCCTTCGCGACGGCAGCCAATTTAGGTTTTATAGCTTGTTCATATTCTAGAGTCTCCAGGTTCAGGGCCTTATAGATAGTTTTTCCTTTCTCATCTTTCTCTTTCGTTCTCTGATAAAAACCTTTGCCCGTTTTCTTTCCTAGAAACTTATTCTCTACTAAGAATTCCATGTATTTAGGAAGTGTAAGTGAATTGGCTTTATCCACATAGCTATCATCTGTGACATTTGCCAGTACAAACTTTGTGACTTTATCTCCAGTATCAATACCGACGAGATCCTGAAGCTTATAATGTGCCGTCTTAGGCCTAGCTATCAAAGGACCTGTGATGGCATCCACTTCTTCTATGCGCATCTTGTACTTATCAGTCAGCTCCATCATCTTCACTCCAGAAAGCACACCAATCCTGTTACCAATAAATCCAGGTGTATCCTTACATAGTACGGTTTTCTTGCCTAGATAGGTATCTCCATAATCCATGAAGAAATCTATTACCTTAGGATCAGAACCTGAATGAGGAATAATCTCTAACAAAGGCATATATCTGGGAGGATTGAAGAAATGGGTCCCGCAGAATTGCTTTTTAAATGACTCAGATCTTCCTTCTACCAACATATGTATAGGAATGCTGGAAGTATTAGAAG
>CAYNJK010000142.1:2755-8341 GCA_964397575.1 uncultured Saprospiraceae bacterium | reverse complement strand
CTTCATCTCCTCTTTAGTATAGTCATTGTCCAAGAAGATGTCACAATGCGGAATGCAGTTTTCAAAAATCGGATAGTTGTAGGCCATATCGAAACTGCCTTCTTCCTTTTTATTTAGCTCTCCTTCGTACTGACTGACTGCCTTGGCCCCTGTTCCTGTAAAAGACTGGTAAGTAGATATAACTAGTCTCTTAATACCGAAAGCTTTATGCAAGGGATTTAGAGCAACAACCAGTTGTATGGTACTACAGTTAGGGTTCGCTATGATCTTATCATCAGCTGACAGGACTGAAAGATTCACTTCTGGCACGACAAGTTTCTTAGTGGGGTCCATCCTCCATGCAGAGGAATTGTCTATTACTGTGGTGCCAATTTCTGCAAATCTAGGGGCATGCTCTTTAGATGTAGATCCTCCTGCAGAAAACAGAGCAAAATCTGGTTTTCTTTCTATGGCTTCATCCATCGATACGACTTCCCACGCCTTACCCGCAAAAGTCAATTTCTTACCTACAGATCTAGCTGAAGCAACAGGTATAAACTCTGTTACCTCTATATTTCTTTCTTGTAAAACCTCTATCATTTCTCTGCCTACCAGACCGGTGGCTCCTACAAGTGCAAGCTTCATTACGATTCGTCTTTTCTAATTTATCTTATTCCATACAAAAATAACTGCATTATAGCATTTGTGCTGAAAGAACTTTCATAATCCAAATTTTCTACAAAGTATTGATTATCAATTTTTTAACATCAAAAAAGCTGACAAGTCGAGACTTATTCACAATTTTGAAATTGCTATGTTATCTAAATAAGATAATTTAGACCATTAAGTCATCAATAACCACAAGAGTTGTAAATGCCAAGACTGTTCCTAATTTTCATAATTGTCGGACTTAGTCAAACTTTAACAGGTCAATTTTCTGCAGACTTCTCTACAGATGACCTCAGTGACTGGCAAGGAGATGTTTCTACTTTTATTGTCAATGCTTCCCAGCAGCTACAACTCAATGGATCTGAGACAAGTACAGCGGGCATATACACAGCTTTAGATTTTTCTGACAGCCTCAGGTGGAGCATAGATGTCTTACTCGACTTCGAACCTTCGGGCTCTAATTCTCTAGTGATATGGCTTGCGGTTGACGATTTTAACTCTGACAACCCGACAGGATACAAACTAGAACTAGGAGAAACAGGTAGTAACGATGCTATTAATTTTATCTGGGTGGATGCTGGTACAGAAAATCTGATTGCTCAGGGAGACATGGGACAGGTGGCAGAAGCTTTTGCCCTCCAGTTTATAGTTACTAAAGATGCTGATGATGTCTGGACGCTAGCAACTAGAGACCTAGGGTCTGTAGCAGAAGAAGAATCTTTCAGTGTACTCTTTGAAGACAACTTCCTCAGCATGGCTGGAGAGTTTGGACTTGTCTGTGACTACACAAGCTCAAGAGCTACCCTATTCTCCTTTGACAATATCCGTATAGAGGAGCTATTGCCTGATACCGCAGGGCCCATATTGGTTGATATAACAGCTCTTTCTGCTTCCAAAATAGAATTGGTTTTCGATGAGGCCATAGATGAATCTTCTCTGGCAGCTGCTACATTTGATTTTTCCAGTGGGAATCTGGTTAACACCATGAGACTTATAGATCCCAACCGACTCTGTCTGGATTTACAAAGCCCTCTTCCTAGTGATAGAACTGTTACACTTACAATCTCTGGACTGACCGATCTTTTGGGTAATGAAATGGAATCAGCCAGCTTCAGTCTGATGATAACTGAGACCCCTGCTATCGGTGACCTTATTATCAATGAATTACTTTATGACCCCAACTCTGGCCTATCAGCAGACTTTGTAGAACTTAAAAATATCTCCAACAAGACACTAAGTTTGGAAGGGCTGCTATTAGCTAGGGCCAACAGTAGTGCTAATGATGTTCCTCTGCCCGAAGATCTAATCCTAGCTCCAGGAGAAATAATTGCATTCACACAAGACAGGCAGGAGATCATAGACGTTTACGAGCCGATTCCGGAAGCTAATATTATAGAACTTGGAATCACCAATTATGTCAATGATGAAGGCAATGTCTGGTTGCGAGCACAACAAGGCAGTGAACGTATAACCTTAGATTCCCTGGATTACAATAACGATTTTCACTCTGACTTACTTACATCAGCTGGTCGCGAAGGTGTAAGTATAGAGCGCCTATCAGGATTTAGTGACACCAATGATCCTGACAATTGGTTTTCGGCCTCGTCTCTCAACAATTATGGGACACCTGGATATGAAAATTCGCAAAGTAGCAACCCTACAAGCAATGACGAACAGATAGAATTGGTCAATAAGGTCTTTACACCTAATGGAGATGGTTTTGAAGATTTTACCCAACTCAATTTTAGTTTTGATAAGCCAGGCTTTGTAGCTAACTTGTCCATATTCGATGATCATGGTCGATTACAGACACGAGTTGCAGAAAATAAGCTGCTAGGTACTTCTGGCTCTATCATATGGGAGGGAAAACTAGAAGACGACTCCGTAGCACCAGTTGGCATCTATATCATTTATTATGACATCTTTCATTCAGATGGAGATGTTCTTACAGGAAAGATGGTTTGTGTATTATCTTTGCCAATAAACTAACCCTTAGTTGAAGAATATTCTTGGACATAAGCTTACACAGTTAACTACAGCAGTGTTCATCTTGCTTGGTGTCTATATTATCATGTACCCACCAGATATAGAATTTTTTCGGAAGACCTCAGAGTTTGCTGTACAAGTCATGTTCGGTATGCTTATTCTAAGTTTGGGTTTTTTGGTTTTTAATCAGACGCGGCTGATGTTTATAAGTATGCTTGCTTGTGGCTTACTGGCTTTCTATCTGAAAACTGCCTCTAATTCGGCTATGATCCTACCTGAGCAGAATAATCTACCTAAAGTAAAAGTTGCGCATTTCAATCTGTCCTCTTTCAATAAAGGTGATGACCAACTGGAAAAGCTCATACTCGGTACTGACAGTGAAGTGCTCTCTTTCCAAGAATATACCCCAGACTGGGATCTAATTATATCTAATTTCTTGCACAAAAAATTTCCTCATACACATAGACGTGTACGCATAGACCTTTTTGGGATGGGGATCTATTCCAAAAAACCTATCAAGAAGACAGAAATATTTTATTATAAAGAAATCCCAAATATCAACGTCACTATCCATAATGGCTATCAGGATATAAATATAGTAAGCGCCTATATAGCCCCTCCCAGCATTCAATCCAAAAACATCAAGACGGAAGAGCATCTAGCGGCAGTATCTGACTATATCAAGAAACTAAAGAACCCCACAGTCGCACTAGGAGATTTCAATCAGGTCTACTGGACCAATGATATAAAAACGTTCCGAGACAACTCAGAACTCAGCAACAGTCGGCGCAATGTTTCCCTTACTACTAAGGTTCCTTATGATCATATCTTTTACTCTGATCTGCTGGAATGCATACAATTTTGGGAAATAAATGACAGGGAGCAAAACCATCTCGGGATTGCTGGCGTCTACCAAATCAAAACTTCTGTTTCCAATCCTGCTATCCTAAGAACTATTTCTGAAAACAATTAGATCTGATGGATCGTAGATTTTATAACAAGGCCTTTGATGCACTGACCCTTACTGAGCTTTACGATCTTATGCATCTACGACAAGAAGTCTTTATAGTGGAGCAAAATTGTCCGTACCAGGATGCTGATAATATGGACCAGGTCAGTGAGCACATCCTTGCCTATGACAATGACAATAAAGGACTTATTGCTTGCGCCCGTATAGTTCCTCGCATCCTACCCGACAAGAAATATGTATCTATAGGAAGAGTTATTAGTAAAGGAGCGCATAGAGGAACAGGGCTAGGAAAAAAACTGATGCAATATGCTATAAAGGTCTGCAAAGACTTACATCCTAAAGAGCACATCAAAATATCAGCACAGGTCTATGCACTGGGCTTCTACAGCAACTTAGGTTTTGTCGCCACCGGTCCAGAATATCTGGAAGATGATATTCCACATCGTGCTATGATACTAGAAGTGTAGGCCGATATTTTCTATTTCCCATCACAACCAGGCTTAGCGTCTAGATCTGATTCTAGGCGTACGTTGCCTATACCAATATCTGTTGCACTACCTGCATTAACCATGAAGGCAGACCTGATTTGGGTCATGTCTACCCCTAGCTTATCGAAACAACTCAAGCTGACTCTATACTCTTGCCAGTCACCTGCTGCTATGGTTATGGCCAAGGTCTTATTACATGAAGCACCTGCATTACACATCCCAATATTTATTATGGCAGCTTCATTAGTATAAGACTTTGCTGCAAAGGTCAGTTCCATGGCACCATTAGATTGTCGGGACATGTCACTCGCATTTGCAGAGCTGATACGTAGTTCATCATTTCCAGCTGTAGACCATTTCAGCCTGAGGGCATCTTCTTGAGCTAGGTGATCGGTTTTACTTACAATAAGTCCACCTACAGAGGTAGGATAACTCGCTATTTGCTTGTCCAGGTTATCAGAATTAAACCACAGGCTCCATGGCGCTACTGCTGCACCTTTAATAAAGAATTCACCAGTGGACGCCACATGAGCACCTTCCAGACCTGAAGTCTCTGACAGCTGTCCCAGTTGTTCTGTACTCTTATAGGTCAGTCCATATCCCAGCTGAAACTGAGGATTATCTTTTGCCAAACCTACAGCACTGGCTGGCCAAGAAAAAGATAAGCGCCCCTTGAAATCATAGGAAGGGTCAGTCTGAAAAAGCAAATCGGCAACACCACCGCCTTCACTACCCGGCAAAAAAGCTGCTATAAATGCATCTGAATTATTAATCTCAGGATTGGTCCAAAGTGGACGACCCGACAAGAAGACAGAGACAACAGGAATCCCTTTTGCTTTGTATTGTGCAAGCTTATTTAAATCAAATCCCGACGGAGCAAAATCTAAGTTTTCCTTGTCACCCTGAAATTCTGCATATGGATTTTCGCCATATACTGCTACGACGATATCAGCAGCTATACTTACATCACCCTCTGGCGAATGGATGACCTTACCGCCTGCTGCTACTACAGATTCCTGTATGCCTTCAAGGATAGATTGTCCATTAGGAAACTCATCGTTTTTGTGACCAGTTCCCTGCCATGACAGCGTCCAGCCACCACAGGTCTTAGATATACTATTGGCACCATCACCGACTACGAGGACTGTTTGTGCCGCATCTATAGGTAAGGTGCTATTATTATTTTTTAGCAAAACCATAGATTCTCTAACCGCTTGCTTTGCCACAGCCCTATGTTTAGGTAGGCCTAGCAACTTCTCATTACCTGCATTCTTCCTGGTACTTGGTGCACCCTTTTCAAATATCCCTGTTGCTATTTTTACTCTCAGTATCCGACGGACAGCATCTTCTAATCTCGCCATCGGAACTCTACCCTCCTTGACATGTTTCAAAGTACTGTTATAGAGTCCTTTCCAACTATCTGGTGCCATAAACATATCTAGTCCTGCATTAAGTGACTGTGCACAATCTGTATTATTACATCCAGGCACTTGG
>CAYNJK010000142.1:0-2745 GCA_964397575.1 uncultured Saprospiraceae bacterium | reverse complement strand
CACTTGGCCATGCCCATTCCAATCACCTACCACAAAGCCGTTAAATCCCAATCGACCCTTAAGCACATCTGTCAGCAACTCCTTGTCCCCATGCAATTTTCTTCCTTGCCAGCTAGAGAAGGATGCCATTACTGTCTGTACGCCGGCAGGCAGTGCACTATAATAACCTGCAGCATGCACCTTCGACAGCTCAGCTTCGCTGATAAGTGCATCGCCCTGATCTGCTCCTTTATCTGTCGCTCCATCCGCTAGAAAGTGTTTTGCACATGAGATGACTCGGCCTGTTCCCATAAATCCATCAGAACCTAATCTCCCTTGCAGACCAAAAACTATACGATCCGCGTAGGATTTCACCAGCTCTCCATCTTCAGAAAAACCTTCATAACTTCTGCCCCAGCGCAAATCCTGTGGAACGGCAAGCGTAGGTGCAAAAGTCCAATCATGGCCAGAAACAGTCAATTCATGAGCTGTGACTTTGGCAATTTCTTCCATAAGATCTGGATTACGCATTGCACCTAAGCCTATATTATGAGGAAAAACAATAGCACCTAATAGATTAGCATGTCCGTGCACAGCATCTATTCCCCATATACATGGTATAGCAACCTCTACTCCCTCGTCGTCTATAGAAGCATTATAGTACTTGTCTGCCATCTCCAGCCATATTTTGGTATCTGCGTAAGGCAGTGGCCCAGGTGCAGAATTTCCTCCACTCAGAATGGAGCCGAGCTTGTACTGCTTTAGCTCTTCTGGAGTTATAGACCCGTTATCCGCTTGTATGACCTGTCCTACCTTTTGCTCCAGAGTCATCTTAGACATAAGTTTATCTATCCGTGCTTCTATCGCAGGGTCTAAAGCATGCATTTTAATTCTTGGCCATTTCTGTGGATTGACCATTTTATCGGAAGTGGTTTCGTGCTCTGTTATAGCTATAATTTCAGTGGAGGATGCACTATCCTTATTCAAGTGGGTTTGCTTTTGAGAACAACTCAGTACGCAAGTAGCAATAAAAAATAGAATTGCAAAAAAATGTGATGGTTGGATAGTGTACATATTAAGGTAAATTGCAGATTGATTACAAGCCTTCCTATTAGCAGTCGCTTGTGTAATGCTTGCGAATGTAAAAAAAGAAGGCTTAGTAGAGAAGAGCTAAGTTTCATTTGATCGCTAAATGGTGGCTAATCCTTAGTTTTCTTAGGAAAAATGGTCGCCCAAAGACAAGGAGACTTACAAGTAGCTGATTGAATACATATAATGAGGTATGCACTTCGTTATAAGGAGGAAAATAATTTTTACTATCAAAATGTTAATTTGATGTTCAATTGTTTCTTTTTACGAGCAATTAACGTCTATAAACTACCTATGAAGAATCTACTATTGGTTTTGCTGTCGTCTATCGTCATTAGCTTACAGGCGCAGTATGATGACATCCTTTATCGCAATCATACCTACTTTGATTTTATACAATCTGTACAATTTAGTCACAGTGGTCTAGTACTCTCACTACCTATTATTAATCTTGGAAGTTCAGGGCAACTGACGCTAGAATTTGATGACAGAGAAGGTGGTTATAAAAATTATACCTACCAGATCTTGCACTGTGACAAAGACTGGAACCCTTCTAATCTGACAGAGCTCGAGTTTATGGAAGGATTCAATGGAGAGGAGATCAATGAATTTGCCTATTCCACCAATGCTTACTCAGATTATACACATTATACACTGGTCCTCCCCAATGAAGATCTGCGCTGGACCATTTCTGGCAATTTTCTGCTTATCATCTACGATCAGGACATGGAACATACCGTGCTGACCAGACAGTTTATCGTAACTGAATCTGCAGCAGAAGTTTCCGGCTTGGTCATCAAGCCCCAAAACTTGCAGAAGATGAATACCCATCAGGAGCTAAAGGTCAATGTCAATTATGACGACATAAGAATTATGAGACCCCAGCAAGAGCTTTTTCTAACTGTCATGCAAAATGGCAATACAAATTCTGCTTACAGTAATGTCAAGGGTACTTTCACCAGAAATAACACCTTATTTTTTGATGATTTTGATGCATTGACTTTTCCAGCTCTTAAGGAATTTAGGAGTTGCGATGTAAGAACCCTGAAATACAGAAGTGAGTTTGTACATTCTATAAATCAAGAAGATGGCGTCACGTATGTACTTATGGACCTAGGACGTAAACGAGCAAACAAACACTATTATACCGAGCCTGATGCTAACGGCGGTTATATCATAGAGAATAAAGATTTTGCAGGCGGAGAGGTTAGCAGTGAGTACGTCCAAGCTATCTTCACTTTGGAAACAGAAGGAGAACTAGAAGAGGATGTCTATATCGTCGGTGCTTTTACTGACTGGCAAGTGAGAGAACAATTCCGCATGGAGTACGATCATAGCAGAGGTCTATACGAAAAAACACTGCACCTGAAGCAAGGCTTCTATGATTACATGTTTGCTACTGAAGATCAGAATGGCATGCTCAATCTAGACATCATAGAGGGCAGCTGGTTCGAGACGGAAAATGACTATCAACTTATAATTTACTACAGAGAAATGGGTGGAGAATATGATCGAGTACTGGATGTATCTGTAATAAATTCTAACCCTTCTAATTAGATTTTTAGTTCATTAGGGATGAGCAAGTAGTTTGTAAGTTAGGTGATCTATGGTTTTTACAGAGTAATCTGTTATCCTTTTCCCTTCATAAAGAACATCCTTTTTTCATTTGTATTATCC
>CAYNJK010000141.1:0-8365 GCA_964397575.1 uncultured Saprospiraceae bacterium | reverse complement strand
GCTCATACTTATTGAAATGAATAATATCCTTATCAACCGCATGCTGGAGATCTTCAGTAAATAATTCTGCTGCGACGTCAAGAGCACCTTCTTCATCTCTTTCTAAACTAGCAATATCAACACCATCTGCATCCTGTAAAAAGACTCCACTCCATTTAAAACTTTCATTTACTTGCATGTAATCTATTCCAGATACCAGGCTTAGTCTAGAGGTCAAGTTATATGAAATACCAATTCTGCCAGAAATGTTTTCCAAAGAAGATTCACTGGTTTTTCTGGCTAAGATAAAGTCCTCATCAACTTTACCTCCAGATGAGATTTTAGATTTAGCAATTCCGATGCCTCCTGATAGTCTTAAACTTAAGTGACTATGAGATAAATCCTCTATTACTTTTGGAGGAGAAATAGTTGTAAAATCTAACTCCTTGGGAAGCAGTTCTTGTAAGCTTACTAAGGTGTAATTCTGTAGTGGCAACCTTGATATAGGTGATTCTGTATTTGCAACATTCCTAAAAGCGACACTTTGTTCTAATTGAACGGTATTGGACTGAATCTTATGTGGAAATAGAGCATCAGAATTTTTAGTCTGATTATTATTTGTTTGAGTGAAACTAGATTGAGTAAAGCCACTGACAATTGGCTCATTAGTTTCTGAAAGGTGATTCTCGTTTGTCTCTTTTGTGAGATTAGATTTGGTTAACTCTGTATTAGATAATGAGTTACTGATTAAGGTCTGATTTTTCGTATTCGGTTTTGTAGGTAAGTATTCTTTTTTCAGTAGTTGGGTACTTGAGGTTGGTTGCAAGTTTGTTATGTGAGATGTAAGCTCTTTGGAATTAATTTTATCGGTTTTAAATGAATTTTCAGAATAAAGAGGTCTATTATTCTGATTATGATAAATTAAGAAACTTGCAGTAACAAAAGTTGCTAGCAGTACACTTGAAAATAGGAAGCGCAGCCAGATTTTTTTCTTTTTCGGCTTTTGTTTTTCAAGGATTCCATCCCATATTTCCTGTGGATTCACCTCTGACTCATGAGTCGAAACATGATGTCTTAAGATTTGTCTCGTTTTCTTCATGCTGTCATGATTTTGTTTAAATCAATATATTTGGCTTGTAGCATTTTTCTTGCCCTAGAGTATCTTGATCTGGAACTACTTTCCCTTATTCCTAAGAAACTAGCAACTTCTTTATGTGAGTAACCTTCTATGGCATAGAGAGCCAAGACTTGCCTATACCCATCTGGTAAGTCAAAAATAAGCTTCATTATCTCGGAATGTGACAAGGTGGCTATAATCTCTTCGTCTATCATTTTCTCAATACCCATTGCATCGAGACTATGTTCCATTGTTCTGAATTTTCTTTGATTTCTGCTTAGTGCTAAGTTTATTACAATTTTCTTCATCCATCCATAAAGAGCTGCTTCCTTAGTTCCTTCAAAAGAGGAAACTTTTTTGAAAACCAATATAAAGGCGTCTTGTAATAAATCTTTAGCATCCTCTTCGTTTTTAGAATAGATTCTAGCTATAGTCATAAGCCTACCAGAAAAGCCAAAAACCAGCTCTTTAAAAGCTAGTTCTTTGCCTTGTTTTAGTTCTGATATAAGATTACTAATGTCCATTCTCTATTTTGGGCATATGATATTAGTCATAATAGACAAGTCTAAATTCTGCGGAATGCATTTCAGTCAGTGAAGGAGGGGCTAAGTTTTGATCAGTGATTTCAATCTTCGATTGATTTGTCTGAAAGACATAACTATCAAAGTCCTCATGATTTTCTGTTAGTATGTTACAAGTTCCTTCTAATACTAGTCCTTGGTGAGGTGATTCAAGTAAGAAATCACCTTCTGTTGTGCCTTCGTTAAAAACGATAGCTCCTGATAGATATATTTCTCCGGTTATATCATCCATTATATTTATATCAAAAATAATAGTTGCTGGGGAGCTTGAAATTTTATGAACTTTCCACTGATGCCTTACTTGAGAATGTAACTCATCTGCCCAATCTATTCCTTCATAATCTACGTGATAACCTCCGGGGATGCTCTTACAGGCCTCCAAAGTTGATCCTGATATATTATCGGAAATGGCTAGTTCCTCTAGGTCAGAAGAAAAGAAACTTGTTGAATCTGAAGCATTTTGCGCAAGACCAAAAACACCTAAGGTAGAAATTCGACAATCTGGAATTGCAATAGGAATATCAAACTTTCCACTATTATTAGTCCTATAGATAAAGTTGTCATCGCCTACTGCTAATCTGATAAATTTCTGGCTGTTATCAGCACTACTACAGTTGGAAACAGATCCAGAGGCCTGAGCCATACTGAAGTCAAAAGTGTAATTAATATTAACCCCATCAACTGAGTTTGCAAATGGACCAATAAGTCTAGTTACTTCTACACCTTTACAATCATCTATGGTAGTGAGCTCCAAGCTGACATTACCAGGAAGTCTCTCCTTAAAAGTGGCAGACTCTGTAGCGGTGACATAGGCCGTATATCCTGGAACAGCAGAAGTAATTTTTATTTCTCTATTGGAAGCGAGGTTTTCGTCAATGGTCACAGTGCCTGAAACTTCTACTAAAGGAGAAAACAAATTGGCCATCCAATGTTCTGACCGACTTACTTGAGCAACATAACTATCACCTATTAGTTCTGCAGTACCTTCTGCTAACCAAAATCCATCAGATTCAGAATAGTATGATAGTTGGACCATAGGTGGTGCAAAATCTAAAAGGCTGGGAGCTACAGGCATAGTAATCTGAGCTTGTTTTCCTTCGGGCATAGATAGCGACTGGTCATTGTCATTAGTGATTTCCAAATGAACCAAGCTGAATACTGATAGAGCACTGAGCTGACCCTCAGCATCGAAGCCCGTTAAGTCACCGGGCAACTCTAAAAATGAGCTTTTTAAAGTAGGATCCAACCACCTGCCAAATACATTGATGTTCCCAACATGACTGCTTTGATCTTGCTCTGTAGCGTAGATTCCTGATGGCAACTGAACTTCAGCTGCTCCAAATGTTACAGTTCCACCACTTGATGAGCTTACAGTTTCTAGCACCTCTTTTTTTACCAATCTTAACTCTAAACGTTTAGTGTCGCCATCTTCTGCATAATATTTAGAGAAGCCTGTGAAGTATCCACCTTTGCTTGCTGAGATCAATGTACCGTCTTCAAAGAGTTCCACTCCAGAAAGGAGGAAACTGCCATCATCAGCGGTAAGTGTTTCTTCCATACCAACTTCTATAAGTACTGAGGGCAGAGGTTTGTTCTCCTGATCTAAAATGACGCCAGTAATGTTACCATGCACCATTGCTGAAGGAGGTTTGATTACTGTTTCTGTGTTTGTTATAACCTCAATTGGCTCTCTTTCACAAGATCCAAGTGAGATAATAAGTGCAAATAGTATAATAAGTTTATGCATTGGCTTAATCTTCATTTTTGAGACATAGCTTTCTAAATATAAGATTTGGCTAGGTAGGTAAAACGTTGCAACCCTAGCTCTTTTTTTGATGACTATCAGTAAGTATACAAGTAGAGTTTGCTCCTTTTAGAATCAAAATATGACTTCATAAATAGGCATGGCATGTTTGCCAATACAATACAGCGACATTGGAATAATAGTAAGATAGTGAATTTGCTGGGCTATAACAGTAAGAATTGGCCAGATATCACTAATTCATGCAGTTTTAATGGCTATAAGTTAGAACTCAGCTGAGCCAGGATATCTAGGAAAAGGGATAACATCTCGGATATTACCCATACCTGTAATGAATAGTACCAGTCGCTCGAAACCAAGTCCGAAGCCTGCATGCTCGCAAGTCCCAAATCTTCTTGTATCAAGAAACCAATCCATTTCGTGGGCAGGTATGTCGAAATCTTTCATTCGTGCCAGCAGGACGTCTAGTCTTTCTTCTCTCTGTGAGCCTCCTACTATTTCTCCTATTCCTGGGAAGAGGATATCCATAGCCCTGACTGTTTTGTCATCATCATTCATCCTCATGTAGAAGGCTTTTATTTCCTTTGGGTAGTCCGTGAGGATTACAGGCTTTTTAAAGTGTTTTTCTACAAGATATCTTTCATGCTCAGACTGCAGATCTGCTCCCCATTCTTCAATTACAAACTGGAACTTCTTTTTCTTATTGGGCTTGGAAGCCATTAGAATCTTGATGGCCTCGGTATAGGTCAATCTCTCGAAGTCATTATCCAAGCAGAATTGTAGCTTCTCCTTGAGAGGCATAGGAGATCGTTCGTTTTGTGGTTTTTGTTTCTCTTCATTCAGAAGACGGTTTTCAAGGAACTCTAAATCATCAGAATGATTGTCAAGGCAGTATTTGATAACATACTTCAGCATATCTTCAGCCAAATTCATATCATCATTCAGATCTGCAAAAGCCATTTCAGGCTCTATCATCCAGAATTCTGCTAAATGTCTAGAGGTATTAGAATTTTCTGCTCTGAAAGTTGGCCCGAAGGTATATACGTCTGAAAGTGCAAGGGCACCAAGTTCTGCTTCTAGTTGGCCAGAGACAGTCAGGTTGGTCTGCTTATTGAAAAAGTCTTGCTTGAAGTCGATCTGATTGTCCTCATTTTTTGGAATATCATTGAGATCCATAGTTGTTACCTGAAACATTTCTCCTGCACCTTCGGCATCAGAACCTGTAATTATAGGTGTATGTAGATACACAAAACCTCTTTCATTAAAAAACTGATGAATGGCAAATGCAACGGAGTGCCTGATTCTAAAAATAGCACCAAAGGTGTTGGTTCTGAATCTAAGGTGTGCTATTTCCCTAAGAAACTCCAAGCTGTGCTTCTTAGGCTGTAAAGGATATTTGTCTGGGTCAGCATCACCATGTATTGTAACACTGTCAGCTTGCATTTCCACTTTTTGACCTTTGCCTTGAGACGGGACTATCGTTCCTGTAGCACTAATAGCTACACCTGTATTCAATCGTTTTAAAAGATCTGAAGAGGTAGATTCTCTATCGACGACAACCTGAAGAGTTTTTATAGAAGAGCCATCATTTAGAGCTATGAACTGGTCATTTCTAAATGTTCTAATCCAGCCTTTCACGGTAGTCTGATAGTTAGCTTGGTCACTTTCTAAAATCGCTTTAATCTTAGTCCTTTCCGACATTTCTTGTTTGTTTTTAGAAAAACAAAAGTAATTGAATTATTCGATTAAGATGTAAGGAATAACAGATCTGGATTGTAAGAAATCTACTATTTTTCGAGGTCTACTATAAGGTCAAGAGCTGATTGGTATACGGACTGTAGATCTGAGGTATGACCAGGCGCATACATAGCAATTTCTGATTTTTGCAAGATTGAATCCAAGCTTGCTATGTTATTTTCTGAGATATTATGATTAGCTAATTGTGTAACTAATTCTGACCTGTTTATGTGGAGGGCTGGTATATTGTACTTGTCCGTAAGGTAAGATTTCAAAGCTCGAATAATTTCTTCGTAAAAGGCTTTAGATGCGTCTTGTTCTTTGAGTTGCTTTGAGTTTTCAAGTTTTTGCAACGCGACACTATAGGCTTTGTTCTTGCGTATCAATTCCGGATCGAATTTTCCAGATTTTTCAAGGTGATTACTGTAAAAGAAAATACCCAATCCTCCTAGGAAGGCACTCAGTAGTAATATTAATGGTAATAGAGCGCTAGAAGTAGAAGTGCTGAGCTTTTTTAACTTGGTCGTCTGAAAGATTCCGGCTAGTTCTATTTCTCTTTCGTCTATGACTACAGTATTTTTATTTGAGCCTTTTAGCACCCTTATAGTACCGAGATTTTTTTCCAAAGTGACATAGGCATTGCTATCTACATTGAAATATTCAAATTTTGGCTTCAGGGAATATCTTCCTGGTTCTTTAGCAACAATTAGGTACTCGAAACTTTTTCTATGAGTAAGACCTTCCGCAGAAGGGAATACTTCATCTTCTATAACATTGGGGTCATACATTTCCAGATTTGCAGGTAAGTCCCATCTAGGAGGAGTAACTGTTTTGCTGTCTCCGTTGCCTACGATTTGCATATTGACCGTTATAGCTTCATCCGTTGTGATACTTCGCTTGGGGGATTCTGCTTGCATTCTGTATCTACCTACAGCTCCCGAAAAAGCAGGACTTTGTGGTGGTAAGTTATTTACATATATGGTGGCACCTTCTGCATGAATATTTTTTCTTACTACCTGTGCAAAGATACTTCTGGACCCTTGTGCGGAGATGCCTACTGCAATGTTGGCGGGTTCTATCTTGTAGGTGCCAGTTTGTTGTGGAAACAAGGCAACCTTGCTGATGGGCTTAGTGAAGTATTCTACACCATCAATTATTTCTCTTTTATAATTCTGTCTAGAGATTCTTAACTCCTCTGTAAAGAATCCGTCGAAGGATGGATTTGTATTAAAATTAATGGATCTTACATCTACCGTTGTATATAACTTATAGGTTAGAGTAATTTGTTGGCCTACATAAGTGCTGGTGTCTGTCAGTTCGGTTTTGACAAAAATTTGTTTGTCAGCAGTGATGCTTTTGTTGTTGCCTTTGACAACTTCTATGACCATAGATTGCGTTTTCAAAGTCTTACCATTTACCTGAATAGAGGCAGCTGGAATTGTTTTTTTACCTAAACTTTTGGGTTGCAATCCGTATGCATAACCAAATTCTCTACTTACCACACCGTTTATAATAGAAGTAGAGCTGCTAGATGATGGACCTGAAACTACTGTAAAACCGTCAAATTTTGGTGGAATGAAATTAGTGCCTTCGGCATCTTCGAGAACAAACTTTACCTGCAGATATGATCCTTCTACAATTTTTCTAGCATCAGTCGTGGCATAGAACTTTGGCTTCTGTGCAATAAGAGCACTAGAAAAAAACAGGAATAAGATGATATGTGTAAAGCCTAATTTCATATTTTTTTGTACTTCCTTTTGGGCTTTGCAGGTGTCTTTGGTGGTAGGGGAACAGTAGGATTGTTTTTGAGAGAACCCCAGTTGTCAAAATCAAAAAAAGAAGATTGCTCGGATTTGGGTTCTACGATAATATTATCAGGATTAGGATAAACATTTAGTTCCAGAGTTGCAGTTTCCATCGTATTTCCTTCTGCTGTGAGATAAGCTGGAGGTATGGTAATCGTCCCTAGTTCGGTCGGTTTTATGTAATAGCTATAGCTCGTCTTGCTGGTTTTGTCACCATTGATGATTTGTACAGAGCTACTGGTATTTGGTCCAGATAGTATCTCTAAGTGCCTTAGCTGAGGTGCTTCGAAATCGCCGTCTATGTTTTCTACTGTGTAAACGAGTTTAATGTAATTTCCAATTAATATGGAATCAGAGGAAACGCTTGCAGTAAGCGATTGGCCGATTCCATCTAGGCTTTGGACAAGTATCAGAGTTGTTATTAAGGTACGTAACATCTGTTTATAAAATTTTGGCTTTTTTTAGTAGCTGAGTTATTACCAATCTTTATCTGGTTTCTTTCTGTTGGAATTAAATTTTCTCAATTTCTCCTGCACTTTTTGTTCTTCTGCCTGAATTATCTGTAACAGCTTAGCGGCGTCTAAACTATCTAAAGTTTGTTTTTCTAATCTGGAACTATCAAAACCACCACCTTGTGGTTCTTGTTGACCAGTGCTATCTTGTTGTGATTCTTGGTTTTCTTGATCTTGTTGATTTTGATCATCTGAATTCTGTTCCTGGTTTTGTTGGTCTTGGTTTTGCTGGTCCTGATTATCCTGATTGTCCTGGTTTTGTTGATCTGAGTTTTGTTGTTGGTCTTGTTGTTGTTGCTGCTGCAGCTTTTTCATTTCCTTGCTATAAGCTAGATTGTATTTTGCTTCTTCATTATTGGGATTAAGTCGGATGGCTTGTTTGTATGCTTCTATGGCTTCATCCAGTTTTTGATTGTTGAAATAGGCATTTCCTAGGTTGTAATAGGTGTTAGAGTTTTGAACCTTATTTTGAGATTTTTTGGTAGCATTTAGATAATGCTCTATGGCTTCTTCGTAACGTTCTTGTCTGAAAGTTGTATTGCCTAGATTGTAGGTAGACTCTAGGCTGCTTTCTGAATTTTCTGCTTTTCGATACAATTCTTCTGCAGAGATAAAATCTTCGTTTCTATATTGTCTGTCTGCGTCTATCAACAATTCCGTGGAAGACTGTGCATGACCTATTGCACTGGTCAAAATGAAAGTGAATATGAGTAATAAGCTATCTTTCATAATTATATTACTTAAGACCTAACAATTTTTTCCATCCTCCTGTTCCTGAAGAAATAGAGCTTAACAAATATTCTAAGATAATAAGCAAGATGGCAGGAAACAGAAAGAGCTGAAAGTAACTATTGTAGTCTGTAAAGGATCTT
>CAYNJK010000140.1:0-8395 GCA_964397575.1 uncultured Saprospiraceae bacterium | reverse complement strand
ATTTAACAATGAAGAAGTATTCAATGGCTTATATGTGAGCTGTACTACTCGACAAGTGTTCAATAATCTTTTTATTGATGGTCACTTCTTGGCCTTTGGCCCTAGTCTCAGGATAGAAGATAGTGAAGGCGTTTATGAAGATTCCCTTTTTGTTATAAACTGGACCACACCTAATGACGAGTTGGACGTCGGCAACTTCTTGGCGGAAGGCTTTCTTATAGGTCCAAGTGGTGAAGAAGATATACAATTCTACAAGGTTACTATAACTGAGCTGACCTTATTTACTATAATAGGCAGTTTCACAAGTACTGACGCAGTTGGCAATGAAAGGACCGGCGAATTTTCTCTTTTCCGTTTTCCATGTGAAAGTTTTGAACTAGGTGAACCTGACAATTTTCTCACCTATACGGATGGCCGTATAACAGTCATGGAAACAGGAACCGAGGACGAAATAGATCTTAGTTATGCGCAACTATGCCCAGACATCTTCGAAGATCAGGGAGAGCTAACAAGAATAATCTTCGGTGGTGGAAGACAATTGATATCAGTAGATGGCAGCTTAGAAATAGAAGAAGTACCAGAGTTTTTTATCATTCTGGACAATGATGATGCATATGAACTGAATGTACCATTAAGAGGATATCTACATCGAGACACGAATCTTTTTGTTCTGCCTCCACTCCTCTATTCTAGCCTTATAGGATCAGAGATCGCTGTCAATGTACTTATAACTTCAGATGATAACGGGTATCTGGAAGGTGTCTTCTTTGATGATAGTAGGCAACTTTCTGGACGATTCAGATCACGTATAATTGCTTGTTAGAATTTCCCTTCTCGAGAATGAATAAACAGATTCCAAATATCATCCAAGGATGCATAGCGCAAAACAGAAAAGCACAGCATGAGCTTTTCCAGCAGTATGCGCGATGGGGCTTGACGATATGTAGGAGATATGTCAATCATGAGGAAAAAGCACAAGAAGCTTGCAATGATGCTTTCTTGAGAATATTTAGAAAGATAGATACTTATGACGCAACCAAGGGGGAGTTGAAAGCCTGGATGGCTAGAATCTTTGTCAACTGCGCACTAACAACTACAAAGAAGGAAGCCTTTAATAATTCTTTTTCTTCAATTGCTGACATGATAGTAGAACCGGTAGCAGAAGAAGAGTTTTTTAATTTCGATGGAGAAGCATTACTCAAATTTCTAAATCCCATGCCTGTGGGATACAAGACAGTTTTTAATATGTATATAATGGATGGCTACAGTCATAAAGAAATTGGGAATCACTTAGGGATATCAGAAATAACTTCCAGATCTCAGCTTAGAAAAGCAAAAATTTGGATAAAAGAAAATGTGTCTTTAGATGCATTGAAAAATAGATTGGAATCATGAAGCACGAGAATTATATAAAAGAAAAGCTTACAGACCACGAAAGTCCTACGGACCTGAATAGCATGTGGGCAAACCTAGCAAAAGATCTAGACCAAGAGCAGAACAAACGCCAAGGAATATGGTATTGGGGATTGCGATTACTACCAGTCCTATTACTTCTGAGTATTGTGGCTTGGCTAATTTATCCATCATTAATAGAAATGACGCAGAATAAAAACAAAGCTGTCTCGTCATCAGAAACTACTTCCGAAAACACAAAAGATGCAGTTAAGTCACTGAATGATTTTACTATAGAACAACAAGAGCTAACTAACACTAACTCAGATAAGGTAATAGAGCAAAAAGAAAGAAATTCTACAACCAAAAACACTTCGAAACTAGAAACAGAAATCAAGACTAGAACAACTAAAAACTTCAGTTCCAATGATGGGACAACCTCCATTAGTAGTAGAACGACTCTCACTAGAACTACAGCTCCGGCTGTCAGTTCTGGTAGAGTTGGACACTATGCGCAGCAAAACACAACAATCCAAGAGTCCATAAATCCAGTCCATTCAGATTACCAGCAGAAAGCAATACAAAGCACAATAGACGCAGAACTTCCTTCTGCAGGGAAGACCAATATCTTTCCTGTAGTGCTCAAATTAGACAACCTGAAGCTGAGACTAGAAAGATTGTCTGACAAATTGAATCTTTTAAACTGGGACAGGAAATTCGAGAAGCGATTACCAGAATTAGATGAATCCGCAGAGCCTGCACCTATAAATCCTAAAGTAACTAAAGACCCATACATCTGGAGAGCAAGCATCAATTACGGGCAAACTAGTTCTTTATTTAGACATCGTACGGATATAGGAATAGCGGAAATTTTAAATTTGACGGACAACAATCTTGCAACCAGAAATAATTCTTTTGGTGTCAGCCTGGACCGTGTATCTGACAAGGGTCTGAAAATAGGTTTAGATTTAAATTACATCAATCATGGTGTCATTCATGCAAGAGATGAAGAGTTAGAAAAAACAACAACTGGAGAAAGATCAGTTGTCTTTATAAATAGATTTAACGAAATGGTTTCAAATCAGATTTTTGAAGATTTAGAAACCTCTGAACTTGCAATATGGACTTTCCGAAATCGCCACAACTTGCATTCTTTAGAGCTCGCTGCTACAATAGGAAAAGAATGGAACAAAGGAAAAATGGATTTCGGCATAGCTGCTGGACCTGGCATCAATTACATATTTGCTGAGGACGGATTTCTTCCTTCAGGCAGACTCGATTTTGAAAATGATTTTATAGATACTGAAGCTATTAATCAGGAGATTTCTTACAACAAAGTACCCAACCTATTACTTTCAGCAAAACTAAAGGCACAGGTAGGTTATCACCTTACACCAAGAGTAAGATGGTATGGAGAATTTACCGCTGCACAATTAATAGGGAATACATCTAATAAATCGGAAATAAATACCAGATTGGCCTACTTTGGAGGAAGGACGGGACTGAGTTACAATCTGTAAGTACAATTCTTTTCTGACTTTACCCCATTTCATCTTTGCTATAAGGGTAATTATAGTCACAAGAGTTGCTTTATTGCTTCGTCCTTACGACCCGACTAGCAGCTACTAAACAATCTTCTCTCCCTCCTCATATCATTAATATGAAGAGTTTTCAACATACTTTTCGCTCTTTTCTAAAAATATATATCTTCACGAATAGAAGAGAAATGCTCTTTTTCTATTCGAACAACCACATATGAATAAACTCATCACCCTTCTCACAACCCTTTTACTAGTTAGCGCATGCTCATCAGATAAGAAGTCTCAAACACAGCATAAGCAGCAGGCCTCTGACAAGCAGAGTCTACCGACTACAGATTCTCAAACCTCATCCAGTGAAAGCATTAATTATACTGCATTAGATCAGAATGAGACTGGAGTGGACTTTGTCAATAAAATAGAAGAGACCGTTTCTAGAAGCCAACTCACCTATGATTATTTCTACAATGGTGGAGGGGTAGCTATTGCAGATTTTGATAATGACGGAATGTCTGATTTGTTTTTTACAGGAAATGACTCACCAAATAAAATCTACAAGAACCTTGGAAATATGAAATTCAAGGACATGACTGCGTCAGCCTTACCCAAAGTAAATAGATGGTCCCAAGGTGTAACAACAGTAGACATAAATGATGACGGTTACATGGATATCTATATCTGCAATTCAGGACCCGATGATACCGGAGACAAGCTAGAGAATCAACTACTCATCAATAAAGGCAACTTCACCTTTGTGGACGAAGCAAAAAGTTATGGTGTCAATTCTAACCATCAGTCAGTACAAGCAGACTTCATAGATTTTGATAAGGACGGCGATTTAGATCTATGGGTAAACAATCATGGTCTCATCAGGAAAGTAGACAAACTCATGAAACAGCATGACTACTACAACTTGAACAATGGCAACATGTACAACAACCTCAATAGACTCACTGACAGTGCAGTCACAAAAGGGAAACTGCAATTGTACGTAAATAACGATGGTAAATTTACTGACATGTCAGTTGCTAAAGGTATCAATGTTTTTGCCTTTGGTCTTGGCATTTCTGTTGCAGATTATAACGGGGACAATTACCCAGATGTCTTTGTATCTAATGACTACTTTGTTCCAGACTTTATGTTTTACAACAACAGAAGAGGTGGCTTTGCACTAGATTTTACGAGAATGAACCATACCTCATTCTATTCCATGGGTTCTGATGCAAATGATTACAACAATGATGGCATAATGGACCTCATCGCTGTGGACATGACACCTAAAGATCATTACCGAAGTAAGACACTGATGGAATCTATGGATGTGGATCAGTTTATCGGATATACTGAAATATGCAATTTCCCCAGAGCCTACATGTTCAATACTTTACAAGTTGGAATCGGAGATGGCTACTTCAATGAAATTGCTAATGCGCTAGATATAGGACTTACAGACTGGAGTTGGTCTCCATTGTTTATGGATATGGATAATGACGGATTTCAAGATTTAGTTATTACTAACGGGTACTACAGGGATACAAAGAATCAAGACTACAGAACCAAAGTAAATGATCTAGCCAAAGAACACGGAGATCAATATTTTGGCAAAATGGCTTTTGATCTATTAAAGGAACAACAGTCTACACCTGTCCAAAACGTTTTCTATAAAAATGTAGCAGGACAAATGGAAGAGCAAAAATCCCTTATGTCTGAGATCGGGGCTTCTTTTTCCAATGGGGCTGCCTATGGTGATTTGGATAATGATGGCGACCTAGATCTGGTAATAAACAATTTACTCTCAGAAGCTACTATACTCAAAAACAACACGAGTGGAAATTATCTGACAGTAAAACTGAAATCCAAAAAAGCCGCAAACCTGCGTCATGCACAAGTAACTATATACACTAAAAATGGTCTGCAAAAAAGAGACTTTAACGGTACGCGTGGATATCTATCTTCTATGGAAAACAGAATCCATTTTGGATTAGGAAGTATAGCTACAATAGATAGCCTAAAAATCCAATGGCCTAACCAGTCCGTACATACTATGACATCAATAAAGGCTAACCAAGAATTAATCATTGACTATGATGCAAGCTCAAAAGTCCTTGTATCAAATGAACTAAAGAGGCCACTGTATAAAGATGCAAGTATCATTTTGTCGCATTCCAAAATTTATCATACTGAAGATTTTCATAATGATTTTAATCAGGAAGTTCTATTGCCTCAGAAGTACTCTTCCCTAGGACCTGCATTAGCTACCGGAGATATTAACAAAGATGGAGCGACAGATTTCTACATAGGTGGAAGTAAGGGTTATCCAGGCAGATTGACCTCGATGAAGGGTAATGTCTTTGAGCCAATTTCAGAAAATGTATTTAAGAAAGATGCAAAGTATGAAGATATCGGATCTCACTTTTTTGATGCCAATAGTGACGGAACTTTAGACCTCTATGTTGCATCAGGTGGTAATACTGATATCAATGATGCACTATTACAAGATCGGTTGTATATAAATAGAAATGGGCAGTTCAGTCGAGATGAAGCTGCCTTACCTAAAATAAACTCCAGCACAATGACAATTTCATCCTTCGATTTTGACAAGGATAATGATCTCGATCTTTTTGTAGGTGGTAGAAATGTGCCAGGCGCCTATCCAGACAAGGCGACCAGTTATGTTCTAATAAATAATAAGGGCAAGTTTAAGAAAGCTGCGATGAAAGACTTTTATGAAGCCTTGCCTAACATGGTTACAGATTCA
The DNA here is from genome assembly GCA_964397575.1 of uncultured Saprospiraceae bacterium. Taxonomy (GTDB): domain Bacteria; phylum Bacteroidota; class Bacteroidia; order Chitinophagales; family Saprospiraceae; genus RFSX01. Next base: position 2,707 of record CAYNJK010000140.1, on the reverse strand, counting down.
GAAGTAGTAGATCTGAATAATGACGGGTATCAAGATTTAGTTGTTTCTGGTGAGTGGTCTTACCCTAAGTTCTTCATTAACGAAGGAGGTAAAAAACTGGTCGAAAAAAAATACAACACCTTAACTGACTTGAATGGCTGGTGGTATTCTGTGACGAAGGGAGACTTCAATAAAGACGGAAAACCGGATTTTATTTTTGGCAACCTTGGAACCAATAACAAATTCCATGCGTCACAACAAAAACCACTATCTGTCTATTACGATGATTTTGACGAAAACGGTTCTCAAGATATTTTCCTTGCCAAAATCTATAAGGATGAATTGGTACCAGTAAGAGGGAAGGAATGCTCTTCTGAGCAAATGCCTGTGCTTAATGATAAATTCAAAACTTATGATGCCTTTGCCTCGGCAGGGCTAGCAGATATTCTAGGTGCTGACAAAATAGATAAAAGTGGAAATCTGGTAGTCAATTACTTCAAATCTGTAGTTCTAGTATCTAAAGGTGCTGGCTATGAAGTTATAGAATTACCTTTTGAAGCCCAATGGGCACCAGTACTGGATTGTATTGTGGAAGACTACAACCAAGATGGTCATCAGGATGTATTGATTGCCGGCAACATGTTCAATACAGAACCCGAAACACCTAGTTATGATGCAGGCAGTGGAACGATTCTCATAAATGATGGCTCAGGTAATTTTAGTCCACTTTATGATATCACTAAAACAGGCTTGAATCTCAAAAGCAATGTTAAGAGAATAGCTAAGGTCAATCGACCCGGTGCTTCAGCGCTACTTGTTGCAAACAACAATAACAAAACTCAATTCTATATTAGAAATACAAGCTCGGTGCTGCAATAAGGTTACTCATTGGTATTACAACCACAAACAACTTTAGTAAGAGAGATATAAATAATTCTAAGTTGTTTCCTTTCTCAATACCTCAAGAGGAGATCTCTGCAACACTTCTTTTGTATTGTAGAGACCGATACATACTGTCAGTGCCACTACCAAAACAAAAATAGCTAGTATCGGCCAGGGGTCTATCCTAAAGTCCAGCTCCAACTCGCCCGTCGCCAAGAAGTAACTTCCTACTATAGCGATGATAATACCCGTCAAGGCTGAAAGGCTTCCCAATAAGGCATACTCAGTAGCATTTATTTTCAGAATTTGGTTGCCCTTAGCTCCAAGAGTCCTCAGCAAGACGGATTCTCGTATGCGCTGAAACTTACTTAACAACAACGAACTTAATAGCACTATAAGTCCTGTTATAATACTAAAGCCCGCCATAAACTTAATGACATAAGAAACCTTGCTTAGTATATCATTAAGAGTATTTAGAATGGAGCCGAGATCTACAACGGACACATTAGGGAAAGCTTTTATTACAGCACGTCTATAATCACCCATTACCTTACTATTAGGTGACTTTGTTACTAGTACATGGAACTGTGGCGCATCTTCCAGTACACCATTAGGAAAGAGCACAAAGAATCTAGTACGCATAGATCGGAACTCAATTTCTCTGATGCTGCTGACATAGGTGGTAATAAGCGCTCCCTGCACATTCCAGACTATTTCATCACCTAGCCAGACATCCAGTGACTCTGCCCAGCCCTTATCTACTGAAATTAAAACAGAATCACCTGTGGCAGTACCTGTAAATTCTCCAGCTATAAGCTCTTCATCGGACACTAAGGTGTCTCTATAACTTACCCTTGCCTCTCTGTGCACGACCCATCGCTCAGCTCTACGGGTTGTGTCACGCATCCACTCATCTTTGGTCTTCCCCTTCCATCCGACCAGTTTCATAGTGACTATAGGCACTTGCTGGATGACGGGCATTTCATTAGCTCTTGTAATTTCAGCAACTTCATCCTTCTGAGATGTTTCTATACCATACAGAATCATATTGGGCTGGCCTCCTGCATCCATGGAATCTACGTTATTCAGAATAAGACCTTGGATTATAAAAAGTATGGTCAGAATAGCCGTACCTAAACCGATAGAAACAATCAGTGTCCTCGTCTGATTATTGGGACGATATAGATTAGACAAGCCTTGTCTGAATACAAAACTCCATCCAGATGGGAAAAACTTTCTGACTGCCCACATTATAAAGGTTGACACAAGGTAGAGTAGGAAAAATGAAAGTAACAATCCTACTGTAAAGAAAACAGCTGTGCTCAGCTCAGAGGTCAAGCTCCATAAAAATCCAAAAAGAGCCACCACAATTGCAACATACACCAACCACTTGACTGGATCTTTAGGTCCTACATCTCCTTCGAAAGTAGATCTTATCGTCCGTAAGGGACTTATCAGCCGCACAGAAAGTAAGGGCACCAATGCAAACAAACCCGTTACCAAAGTACCTATTGTAAGGCCCTGAAAAACTGCCGTCCAGGAAATATCCAAATCTACCTTGTAAGGCAACATATCTTGTAGCAAGACGGGTAAGGCTAACTGCAAGACACTTCCTAAGCTTGCCCCGATAACCACACCGATAAATCCCAACACCATAATCTGTATGAAGTAGATCATGTATGCTTGACTCCCTTTCATCCCCAAGCATCGGAACACAGCAATAGATGGAATCTTAGATTTTATATAAATAAATACACTGCTTGCTACGCCTATACAGCCTAGCAACAGTGCGACCAGCGCAACAAGATTGAGAAAACTATTCAGAAAGTCGAATGCTCTATTGAGT
>CAYNJK010000139.1:0-8452 GCA_964397575.1 uncultured Saprospiraceae bacterium | reverse complement strand
GGTAAGCATCTTTCTCTTTACTTCACTGATATCTTTATTATGCTCTTCTACATGCGTATCGAGTAACTCAGTCTTTATAGCAAGAGATTTTTCTAATTCTTCCTTCTGGGAATGAATGATCTTATTGAGATCTATCAGCTCCTTTTTCTGCTCTACTAAGGCTTTGTTTGCATCATTAAGCTTTATAGCATTGAGGACTCTCGCCATCAGTTCTATCTTGCTTACGGGCTTATTGAGGAAGTCCAGACTACCATAATCGAAGGCTTCTTCCAGAACTTTTTCATCCTGTAAGCCAGTAATTATAATAATAGGAAGATCGCTAAATGCTTTATTCTTCTTTATAAGCTTTAGCGTTTCTAGGCCACCTTGTCTTGGCATTTGCCAGTCCAGTAGCATTAGGTCAGGTTTGATTTGGGGTAGTTTCTCCAGAATTCCAAGACCGTCTTCTAGTTCTTCGAACTCATAGTTCGCTTCTCCTAGATATTCACGGTATATAATCCTGTCAAATTCCCTATCATCTACGATAAGAATCTTAGGTAAATCCATGTTTGTTTTCATTTCTCTAAATCGTATATGCAATAATAATTCCGAATTATAGCTTTTCTCATTGCTAGTTCAGATAAGACATTAATAAATCACTAATTTCAACCTCTTAATTTCAATGTATGAGTCGTTTTACAGCAGATTTTCATCATTCTCACTCTGAGGAGCCACATATTCAGAGGACCAAAGAAATGATTACGAAGTATCCCGAAATTAAAAAACTTATGGGAAGAAATCCTAATACGTTTTATTATACTTTTGGTATAGTTGCGATGCAAATAGTCATAGCCTGGGCACTGATGGACCAAGCATGGTGGATGGCTATGATTGCTGCTTATGCTGTAGGCGCTTTCGCTAATCATGCGCTTTTTGTTCTCATGCATGAGTTTACGCATAATATGGTCTTCAAAAGCCGTACTGCCAATCTCTGGGGAGGAATTCTCTGTGATTTACCCAATGCTTTTCCGACCTCTGTATCTTTCAGAAAGTACCATCTGAAGCATCATGCCTTTCAAGGACATTATGATATAGATGCTGATCTTCCTAGTAAGTGGGAGGCGCGACTTATAGGATCTAATTTCATAGGGAAGTCCTTATGGTTGGGCTTGTTTCCACTATTTACAATGCTAAGACCTCCACGACTCAAGGAAATAAAATTTGCAAGCAAGTGGATTTGGGTTAACATAGTCACTGTTCTTGCTTTTAATGCGGCAATCTTTATGCTTTTAGGTCCGATTGCCTTGGTATACCTAGCATTTTCATTTTTATTTTCTGTCGGGCTTCATCCTCTAGGTGCAAGATGGATACAAGAGCATTTCTTGGTAGCCCCGCCACAAGAGACTTACAGCTATTATGGAATACTCAATAAGGTAGCATTCAATGTTGGTTATCATAACGAGCACCATGATTTTGCCTATGTGCCTTGGAACAATTTGCCTAAGATAAAAGCCATAGCACCAGAATACTACGAAACTTTAGTATACCATACCTCATGGACCAAGTTACTTTTTCAGTGGATTTTCGATAAGGAATTATCCTTGTTTTCGAGAATACTTAGAAAAGATCGTGGAGGTATAAAGCTATCAGGTTCTTCTGAAGATGACTTTATAGCAGGACGAAAAAACAAAGAACTCGTCGTCTGAGAAGACTAGTGCATCCGATCACCTCGAGGTTCCAGTTCTTGCATGATACCAGCTTCGTAGTCTAGGTATTCTTGCCACCTTTGCTTTACTCTTTCTTCGCCAGCGTATTCCTTTGCAAGGTCTATGAATAGTCTGTAATGCCCGGCTTCAGAAACCATAAATTTGTGATAGAAGTCCTTCAGACTGTCTTCGGAAATATGCAGTGAGAGCAGTCTGAATCTTTCGCAACTCCTCGCTTCTATAAGTGCAAAGGTTAGGAGTCTCTCCAAGAGGCTTTTGTCTCTTCCACCACCTTTTTGTTGAAAACTGAGTAATTTATTGACATACTCATCTTTTCTTTGATAGCCCAATTTTAGATTTCTCTTTGCCAACTCAGCAAGCACCAGACGGAAATGGCCCCATTCTTCTGTGACTATGGGTGCCAGCTCTTCCACTAGTCTCTCTCTGTCAGGATACATCTGAATCAGAGTGATGCACGAAGTGGCTGCTTTTTGTTCGCAGTAGGCATGATCTGTCAAGATTTCTTCTAGACTTTTTTCAGCAAGATTGACCCATCTAGGATCTGTTGGTAATTTTAGACCTAGCATGGTATTATTGCTTATCCAGATAGTTGAGTTGATTAAGGACAAGATCTACATTTTGTACCTGGTACTCTTCTACGCCTTCTTCCCATAGCACAGTGATCTTATCTATGTATTGCTTTTTCAAAGTGTTCTTATTGGTCTTGTTTATAGCATAGGTACCCGTGTAAGAGGTGTACTTATCAGTTCGCCTGACCTTCCCTCGGCTCCGTTCTATGTTTTCCAAGTATACATGGTCCTTGTTCATCAGGGTCACTTTTATCTTTCCTCCTTTCTCTAGATTGCCATAGTTAATCTTGGCTTTGTCAGAGTTTATCTTGTATTGCAGAATGAGAAAAGTATTTTCGCCTACCTGATTAACATATGCCTTGCATTCCATAAGATATTCATCCTTGAGATATTGTCTCACTTGTGGATGTGTATAGACAAAAAACTGTCTAGCTTGGAACTTTGTGTCTTCTGTGCTTGTTCCTTCTAAGAGGCTTCGATTTGAAATAAGGCAGTCCAGTGAGTGAGATTGATCCTTTTCTACTGTCAGACTAGCAGCTTCAAACCACTGTATTGCACCTTGCCCACAGACCAATGTGGCCTCTAAGATTAAAATGAAAAAGAATATCAACTTATTCATAACTCCTATCTAAGGTTTTACTAATTTATATCCAGTTATAAGATTGATCCAGAATTAAGATAAGACTATGAAAATATTTATAAAATTGATTGTCTATACCTTTACTCCTCTATTACTGTTGTGCAGCATAGCCTGCAATCAGGAGACAAAAATAAACAATATAATGCCTAATCTCTCTTATCCCGAAACTGCTAAAGACAGTAATGTCCTAGATGATTATCATGGAACCGAAATAGCAGACCCTTATAGGTGGTTAGAAATAGATACTGCCACAAATGTTAAAGATTGGGTTCTGGCTCAGAATGAAACAACAACGGATTACTTGTCCACGATTCCTTATAGAGATAAAATCAGAGACAGATACGAAGACATATTCAATTATGAGAAACTCAGTTCTCCATATAAAGTAGGCGAATACTACTTCTTCCAGAAGAATGACGGACTCCAAAATCAGTATGTCATCTATTATCAAAAAGGTTTGGATGGAGAACCAGCAATCTTCTTAGATCCTAATACCATGTCTGATGATGGAACTTCTGCAGTAAGCTTACTCGGATTCTCTCCAGATGACAAGTATGTCGCTTATTCTGTATCGGAAGCTGGTTCTGACTGGAGTACCATTTATGTTATGGAAATTGCATCAAGAAAGAAAATGTCTGATGAACTCAAATGGGTGAAGTTCTCAGGAGCTTCCTGGTTAGCTGATGGATTTTACTACAGCAAGTATCCGACACCAAAAGATGGTACTGAACTGTCGGCAGCTAATGATTTCCATTCTATCTATTTCCACAAATTGGGAGATGATCAAACCATGGATAAGCTCATCTTCTCTAACCCGAAAGAGCCAAAACGCTACCACTTCGGAGGCGTGACGGAAGATAAAAAATACCATATCGTCTATGCTTCCTCGGGTACTGATGGATTCGAAACCTACTATAAAGATCTCAGCAAAAGCAACAGTGAGTATGTAGCTCTATTCAAAGGTTTTGACAATAAGACCACAGTCGTCGATCATGTAGATGGCAACTTCCTAATGAAGACGGACATCGATGCACCGAAGTATAGGCTAATCAGTGTAGACCTCTCTAATCCTGCCAAAGAAAACTGGAAGACGATTATCCCTCAGACTGAGGATCTCCTAGTAGACGTAAGTACAGGAGGTGGAAAACTATGGGCCAACTATCTAAAGGATGTCAAGACTGTAATCAAGCGCTATGATCTAGATGGTACTAATGAACTAGCCGTTAAGTTATCTGGACTGGGATCAGCTTCAGGATTTGGAGGCAGGAAAGATGACGAGCATTTTTTCTATACTTTCAGCTCTTTTACTCAGCCAGCTACTATTTACAAGTATGACATTGCTACTAATACTTCCAGTCAGTTCTATGAGTCCAAACTAAAATTTGACCCGTCACAATTCGAAGAAAAGCAAGTATTCTACACCAGTAAAGATGGGACCAAGGTCCCTATGTTTATCGTACACAAAAAAGGGCTAGAGCTTAATGGCAATAACCCCACTTATTTATATGCTTACGGTGGTTTTAATGTAAGCCTGACCCCTTCTTTCAGTACATCCAGAATGATTCTTTTAGAAAATGGTGGTGTCTTCGCTATGCCAAATCTTAGAGGCGGCGGAGAGTATGGTGAAGAATGGCATAAAGCAGGGATGCTAGATAAAAAACAGAATGTCTTTGACGATTTTATAGCAGCAGCAGAATATCTTATAGCCAATAAGTATACAAATTCAGAAAAGTTAGCCATCGCAGGAGGTTCTAATGGCGGTCTACTGGTAGGAGCTGCAATGACTCAGCGACCAGAATTATTTTCCGTGGCATTCCCAGCTGTAGGTGTTATGGATATGCTCAGATATCATAAGTTTACAGTAGGTTGGGGCTGGGTGCCAGAATATGGCTCTAGTGATAATAAGGAAGACTTTGAGAATTTGCTCAGTTACTCGCCTTTACATAATCTAAAGCCCGGAGTGAAGTACCCATCTACTATGGTCAGTACTGCTGATCATGATGACAGAGTTGTGCCGGCACATTCTTTTAAGTTTGGTGCCCGATTGCAAGAATGTCATGAGGGTGAGAATCCTGTAATATTAAGAATAGATATAAATGCCGGACATGGAGCAGGCAAGCCGACCTCCAAGATTATAGATGAGCAAGCCGATATATGGTCGTTTTTCTTCTTTAATACTGACAGCCCAGTGAAGTATATGGAAGGCTAACTGCTTAAGCGATTTTGAGTTAACTTTGGACTTTATAAAATATAAAAGTCATTCGCCATCAGTTTTTTGTTTAATGTAGGAGGTATAGATATCAGAGTCGTAGATGTACTGGATATTATCATAGCAGCTTATCTGATCTATCTGGTATATAAGTATGTGAAAGGCACTGTTGCCGTAAATATTTTCATAGGCATAATTATCTTTTTTCTGTTGCTGACAGTAGTCACCAATCTGAAGATGCGATTACTAAGTCTGATGTTGGGGTCGGTAGCAGGTATAGGTCTGATAGGTCTTATGATCATCTTTCAGCCAGAGATAAGGCGATTTTTACTTATGCTCGGAGATAATACTCTGAAGCACCGATATGACTTTTTTGATAAGATATTCAAGGACAAAGGCATGGATACTTCTGAACATGCAAGCAGACTGACTGACGAAATAGTACATGCGTCGAAGGCACTTAGTAAAACCAAAACCGGCGGACTCATGATACTGACCAAGTCTGTGGCCCCTAATCTAATCAAGACAGGAAAACTCCTTGATGCAAAGGTCAGTTCTATATTACTCGAGAACTTATTCTTTAAGAATGCGCCCTTGCATGATGGTGCTGTAATCATAGAAGATAACAAGGTTGTCGCAGCCAGTTGTATCTTGCCAGTATCTGAAAATAGAAGCTTGCCTGCTGATTTAGGCTTACGCCATAGAGCTGGCCTAGGAGCTACAGAAAACACCTCACATCTGGCTGTCATGATTTCTGAGGAAAATGGAGAAATCTCTTATGCTTCTGAATCTAAAATATACAGGAATGTTACCGAGGATGAGTTGCGCCTTAAGTTGAATAAGTACTTTGAAGGCTTCAGCTAATTCTACAAACTTTTTAGATACGCTGAAGGGGTAAGACCTGTTGCTTTTTTGAAAATCCTATTGAATGATGCCTTAGAGTTAAAGCCGCTTTCTTCCGCAACTCCTAAGATACTCAGCTGTTCTGCACGTCCTTCTTTTAGTAACTCCTTCACTTTTTCTACGCGATGCGTATTTATAAACTCATAGAAACTGGAATTCATTTTATGCTTCAGTAATTTGGTAAGTCGATATGTAGGTATACCTGAGAGTTCTGATAATTTGTCTAGTGTCAGCAGCGGATCTAAGTAGGGTTCTTTTGCTGCGATTATACTGAGCAGCTGGTTTTCGTCATCTATATAATAATCAGTATGAGCTTGGTGGTTATCCTCGACTTCTACCTTAGGTGTAGCAGCAAACTTTGCAGGACTCTGTGATTGTGTCTTGCTAGAAGAAAAGAGATCAGTATGTCGCACCGCCACAAATGCCATTCCGAAGATATATAAACCTAAAAAGCTCAAAGTATAGATGTCATAGAGCAGAATCTTCTCTTTTTCATTAAATAGATTGTAGAGATAACTCCCTAATCCTATTACCCATAGTATGACTGCACCTGTTACTATCCAGTTCATCCAGAGCAGATTTACTTCTTGCTCATAGGAATATTCTTCCAAAAACTTCTTATGATACTCGCGGATAATTCTAATTACAGCAAATAGGTAGAAAGGTGCCGTGACCAACTTTATAAGTGGATATCCTAGTTGGGTCTGAGTAGGTAGTGTATATGAGCTGAATACAGGAACTAGGATTATTAAGAAGAAAATGAAAAAAGGAACAAAGTGGAGATAGTCCCATCTGTTCAGTCTATAGTCTTTTATGGTCATAGCTTTTGTGTAGAACCACAACAGAGGACCATAGAGCAAGGGGATGGCGTAATTTAGTTCTGAAAATATCGGCTCGTAATAGGTTTCAGCACTGATAGTAAAAGCAAAAACAAAAAGACAGTTAACAGTAACCAGCAAGAAAATGGTTCCTAAGAACCAGTGTTCCAGACTTTTGTTTTTCCTGCTAAATGAAAGAAGGCAGAACAGTGCAGAAAAAGCGCCACAAACTACAAACAGATATTGCATGCAACTATAATTGATTTATGCAGACGTAAAATATAGATATTCTGCTGAATCTATCCTTGAAATACCATTTTCTCTTCAAGACTATTACCTTTGCTGACCTAACTAATAAAGAGATGGATAAAGTACAAACATATATCAAAAAGAATAAGAAAAGGTTCTTGAATGAACTTATAGACTTTCTGAAAATTCCTTCCATAAGTGCTGATCCAAAGTACAAAAAGGATGTAAAAAAGGCCGCCGATTTTCTAAAGAAAAGAATGGACGAAGCAGGTTTGGATAAAACTAAAATATATCCTACCAAGGGGCACCCAATAGTTTATGGAGAAAAAATTATAGACGCTAAATTGCCTACAGTACTCGTCTATGGCCATTATGATGTACAGCCACCTGACCCTTTGGAGTTATGGGATAGTCCACCTTTCGAACCAGTAATAAAGAAAACAAAAATCCATCCTCAAGGCGCCATATTTGCCAGAGGTTCTTGCGATGACAAAGGACAATTATATATGCATGTCAAGGCATATGAGGCCATGGCCAAGAATGGTGGCGTACCCTGCAATGTAAAGTTCATGATAGAAGGAGAGGAAGAAGTCGGCTCTGACAATCTGGAAATCTTCTGCAAGAAATACCAGAAAATGCTCAGCTCAGATGTCGTTCTCATTTCTGACACCTCAGTAATAGATAATAAGACACCAAGTATTACTGTAGGTCTGAGAGGCCTGTCTTATGTAGAGGTAGAAGTTATAGGCCCTAACAAAGATTTACATTCTGGAGTCTATGGAGGTGGTGTCACAAATCCTATCAATGCTCTTACCAAGATGATCGCTTCACTGCATGATCTTAATGGGCATATTACCATTCCTGGGTTTTACAAAGATGTTGTAGAACTCAGCAGTAAGGACAGGGCTTTTGTAAACAAAGCGCCGTTCAGTGAAAAGGCTTATAAAAAGGGTCTCGGAATAAAAGATATAAATGGAGAAAGAGGCTATTCTACTCTAGAAAGAACCTCCACAAGACCTACACTAGATGTAAATGGTATATGGGGTGGCTACATAGGAGAGGGCGCAAAAACGGTCTTGCCTTCCAAGGCTTTTGCCAAAATCAGTATGAGGCTTGTTCCAGATCAGCATCCAGACAAAATTACAAAGTTATTCACTGACCACTTTAAAAAGATTGCGCCACCTGGTGTCGAGGTTATTGTGAGACCACATCATGGAGGTTTCCCATCAGTAACACCAACTATTACAATCGAATTCAAAGCTGCTGCAAAAGCCATGAAGGATACTTACGGTAAAGCCCCGTTACGTGTGCGAGGAGGAGGAAGTATTCCTATTGTTGCAATGTTCGAAGAAGTGTTC
>CAYNJK010000138.1:0-8609 GCA_964397575.1 uncultured Saprospiraceae bacterium | reverse complement strand
CATAAAGCATATAGCGCATCATCTCCGATAATCGCAAGACAATCTCAGGTGCAAGGTCAGATTTCTTTAATGTCAGTGCATAAAGATTATTAAGCGTATTGAAGAAAAAGTGAGGATTAATCTGGGACCGAAGAAATTTTAATTCTGATTGCAAATTCTGACTCTCAAGCTCTCTTTTCTCATTCTGCAAGCCCATCCAGTCTGAAGTCACTTTGTAGCCCGTAGACACCAGTCCGACTACTAGGCAGCGTAGAAGAATAAGTGTCCAGTCATCTATAAGCAAGGTTACGACATTGGTATCATCTTGATACAAGATTATGATAAATAGAGTCTGTATAGGCGTAACCAGCAGTACTAAAATGAATAAAGCTATTAAGTAAAAAAGGAGATTGTGCTTCTCCAGGAAGGTGGGAATAAGATAAAGTATATTAGTATAAACGATGAAGATATAGAACGAGATATCCACCAATTTCTCTACAAGAATAAACCATAGAGGATTAGCACTCTTATCGATAAGTACTGTAAAGAAGTAAAACATCACCCAGAAGCTGAAATGGAAAAACCCTTTGGTTTTAAGCACATCTTCTTTGATATTCCTATAATCTACCCAATTCACCCAAGAAAGTTAGAGCAATTTCACTTAGCATCCAATCAGATTAGACAAATAGAGCCTTAAGTCCGATGACTGTAGGAAATAACTATAAGTATTCTAACTGCGAATGCTGCTAATAATATGAAATAGTAGTTTAATTTTGACCCTCTTAAATGAACAGTGTCAATGAGTTATACTAAAAAAGAATCCTATTCGCCCAAAGTAACCAGTAAACTGAAATCCAACTATAGTGCAATAATAAAAGCCTTAGGTGAAGACGTCAAAAGAGAAGGGCTAAAAAAGACTCCTGAAAGAGCTGCTAAAGCCATGCAATTTCTAACACAAGGCTATGGTCAAGACCCAATCAAGATCTTGAAGGGTGCCATGTTTAAAGAAGGAGTCAATAATATGGTCTTGGTAAAGGATATAGAATTATACTCATTATGTGAGCACCATATTTTGCCATTCTACGGAAAGGTTCACGTTGCCTATATACCCAATGACTATATCGTAGGACTAAGCAAAATTCCAAGAGTCGTAGATGTCTTTGCCAGAAGGCTTCAAGTACAGGAAAGGCTGACTCATGACATTCTGGAATGTATAGACAGCGCTCTGAAACCACAAGGTGTAGCAGTGGTCATAGAAGCAGCACATATGTGTATGATGATGAGAGGTGTAGAAAAACAAAACTCTATGACTACAACGTCTGCCTTTACTGGAGTCTTTAAGAATGCTGAAACTAGAAATGAATTTTTGCGTCTTATTAGTAGCAACAATCGCTAGATCGAATAAAAATAATTGATTAACCAAGCTTAACTATATGGCAGTTTTACTATTTCCGGGTCAAGGCTCACAATCGGTAGGAATGGGCAAAGTGCTCTGCGAGGAATACCTCTCAGCGGAGGAATGGTTATCGCAAGCTGACGCTATACTAGATTTCAATCTATCAGAAATCATGAAAGAAGGCGATGCAGAGGAACTGAAAAAAACGTCTGTAACCCAGCCAGCAATTCTTGTCAATTCATTCATAAGGTACAAATTGAATCAAAGTGCAGTGAATCCTTCATCTGTAGCCGGACATTCTCTAGGCGAATTCACAGCATTAATAGCAAATGGCTGCTTAAGTTTCGAACAAGCACTCAAGTTGGTCTTGGTCAGAGCAAATGCGATGCAGGCTGCATGTGATAACACAGAAGGGACAATGGCGGCTATCCTCGGAATGGAAGATAAACAAGTCGAAGATTTATGTAGCAGTAATGACGCTTCAGTAGTAGTAGCTGCAAATTACAATTGTCCAGGTCAGTTGGTTATCTCAGGTGCTGTAACAGGAATAGAAGCTGTGGTAGAACAGGCAAAAGAAGCTGGAGCCAGAAGAGCCCTAATTTTACCGGTCAATGGTGCTTTCCATTCTCCACTAATGGAACCTGCTAAGTTGGCATTGCAAGCGGCTATAAATGAGACCAATTTCGAAGAACCAAAGATTCCCATTTATCAGAATGTAACTGGAAGAAAAGAAACTGATCCTGAAGTCATAAAAAACAACTTGATAGCACAGTTGACCAGTCCTGTACTTTGGACACAATCTATGCAAAATATGATTGCCGATGGTGAAGACAACTTTATAGAATTCGGTGCAAAAGTACTTAGTGGGTTTATCAAAAAAGTAGATAGGAAGTTACCAGTTACTCAATATTAGAATGAAAGAAAAGATAAGCGCAGGCAATATATTGATAGCCCAACCTTTTATGGAGGACAACAACTTTAAGAGATCTGTAATAGGATTAACTGAGCAAGGGGAAGAAGGCACAGTAGGTTTCATTTTGAACAAACCGCTAAATATCAAGTTCTCTGAAATCATGCCAGATTTAGAGACAGAAGAAGAGTATAGGGTTTATTATGGCGGTCCCGTAGCCAAAGACACTATCCACTATATCCATAACGTCGGAGATCTGCTAGAAGAAAGTATACTAGTAAAGCGTGGTATCTACTGGGGAGGAAATTTTGAAAAGCTTACCTTCTTGATTCGATCAGGACTAATCTTATCAAAAAATATCAGATTCTATGTAGGCTATTCTGGCTGGTCAGAAGGACAATTAGAACATGAACTAAAAGGCGGGACTTGGATAGTATCAGATTGGTATGCAAACTATACCTTTCAAAATCAGCCTAAGGACTTATGGCAAGAAGCTCTAAATCATAAGGGAAATACATATTCCGTAATTTCACAGATATCTACCAAACACAACGACAACTAGTTTGTATTCTTTCCAAAATATAAATCTGCATTTCGGTGATTTCCGATTGTTCGACAATGTTTCATTTGTAGTTTCACCTGGCGACAAAGTGGCTTTGGTAGGTAAGAATGGCGCAGGAAAAACAACTTTATTCAAAATACTTACAGGCGAGATGTCAGCTGACTCTGGGGACATTTCGATGCCTGCAGATAGTTCTATAGGTTACCTCTCACAACATTTAGATTTCGAAGAAGGAAAAACCATAAAGGCGGCCTGCCTAGATTGCTTTAAGGAATATTTCTCATGTGAGGATAGAATAACAGAAATCAATAAGCTCATCCAGAACGAGTTACCAGAAATAGAGTTAAACAAACTACTGGAAGAGTTGGCAGAGCTCAATATCAGAATCGGTAGTCTAGCTGCCATAAATCCGCATTCTGAGATATCACGGATTTTGAAAGGCTTTGGCTTTACAGAGGAGCAGTTTGATAATGAAATTTCCACGCTTTCAGGTGGATGGAAGATGCGGGTACAAATGTCAAAATTGTTGCTTCAGAAACCTGATCTCTTACTCTTGGATGAACCAGATAATCACTTGGACATAGAGGCACTTATTTGGTTTGAAAAGTATCTAAAGTCTTATTCAGGTGCAATACTCTTCATCTCTCATGACATAGACTTTATGTCTAATATAGCTACCAGAATATTGGAGTTGGCTAATAAAAAGCTCTTCGATTTCAAAGGAAGTTATAAACGCTACCTAGATGGTAAGGAATTAAGAAAAGAAAAAGAAGAGCAAGCTTATATTAATCAGCAAAAAGTTATCAAAGAGAAGGAAAGAACGATAACAAGATTCATGGCCAAAGCTACCAAAACAAAAATGGCGCAATCTATGAAGAAACAGCTGGACAAAATGGAGAGGCTGGAACTCACCCAAGATGACATCACACAGATCAAGATCCAGTTTCCGATGGTACATGCACCAGGCAAGATTGTTACCAGAGCCGAGCATGCCTACAAATCATATGGCGACAAGAAAGTGCTAGAAGATATTTCCTTAGAAATCGAACGTGGTCAGAAAGTAGCCTTCGTCGGCCAAAATGGACAAGGAAAATCAACTTTAGTCAAAATGATAGCAGGTAAGATACCATACAATAAAGGCACAGTAGACCTGGGTCACAATGTCATGGTCAGCTATTTTGCCCAAGACCAAGCAGAGACTTTAGACAATAAACTTACTGTCTTAGAAACAATACAAGACAAGGCTGATGCAGAACTACAAACAAAGTGCAGAAATATACTAGGTGCTTTTGCTTTTTCTGGAGAAGATGCCGATAAGAAAGTTTCCGTACTGAGTGGAGGAGAAAAATCAAGATTATCTATGGCCTGTCTTGTTTCGCAGAAGTCTAATTTTCTAATCCTTGATGAGCCTACCAATCATCTAGACATTCATGCAAAAGCCATACTCAAGCAAGCAATCATAGATTATCCAGGTACGCTTATTATAGTGTCTCACGATAGAGAAATTCTTAGGGGAACAGTGGATATCACCTATGAGTTTCGAGATAGAAAAATCATACAACATTTAGGTGACTTAGATTATGTCCTCGAAAAAAGAAAGGTTAATGACTTAAGAGAATTTACTCTTCAAGAAAAGCAGGCCAATAAAAATAAGCAGAAAGAAGAAAAGAAATCTAGCCTCAGCTACGACGAAAGAAAGAAAATAAACCGGAACATCAGCCGACTAGAGAAAAAAATAGACTTACTCGAAAAGGAAAAAATAGATATCCATGAAAAGCTTCTGGATGTCAAGTTCTATAACTCTCCTGAAGGTCCAGCTGCTATGAAAAAATTAAAAAGCTTGGATGATGACTTGGAAAAATACACAGAGGAGTGGGATGAATGGGTAAGTAAATTAGACTAGCCCCACTTTCCAAGTTGATGAATGACCGCTTTCATATCTTTAGGTAGTGGAGCCGAAAACTCCATCGCTTCCTTTGTAATAGGATGATTGAATTTCAAATTATGCGCATGCAGCGCCACTCTAGATAACAATGGCTTTTCTAATTTTTCTGAGGATCTATTCATTTTTCGCTTAATCTGTGATAGATAGAATGCATTCCCATCACCGTATTGCCTATCACATACTACAGGGCAACCTATTGCCCGCATGTGTACTCTTATCTGATGTTGTCTACCTGTAAGCAAATTAATCTCTAATAGTGAGAATCGATTATAGGTTTCTATTATCCGATACTTAGTCTGACTCTCTTTACCATTCTCACTTACTATCATACCTTTCTTCCTACTATTACTTTGTAGAATAGGTAAATCTATAAGACCAACTTCCTCAGCGGGTCTGCCTATCACAATAGTAAAATATAGTTTTTCTATTTCTCTTTGCTCAAAGTCAGCAGACAAGTTCTTATGCGCTTGCTCAGTTTTGGTAAACACGATAAGTCCACTAGTTTCTTTGTCTAATCTATGATTGATATATAGTTGCTCTCTTCGCTCAGAAAGTATTCCTACCAATGAAGGAATGGTCCTATCATATCTATCAGGAATGGTTAGATATGGACTAGGCTTATTAACTACAATTAGATTTTCATCTTCGAATAATATTTCCCAGCGCTGTTTTTTCATAAAGGAGGATTAGCTATTCAATTTTGAAAAAGTCTTAATGCCTTTGACGAAGTACTGGAAAACAATAAATTTTGAAATGTAACCGTCACTGATTTCTGGACCGATACTTAGTTGCTCTATTCTTTTGGCATCAGCTCTTTTCGACTTTATCAAAGATGGTATAAGAGTATAAAAAGCAAAATGCGCTTTTACTATCGCCCAGCAACTAGAAGGATGAAAAGAAACCAAAAACTTAATACCTGCGACCCCATCTAAGACCAACCTGAGAGGCAGCTTCCACAATAGAGCTACACCTTTTTCATTTTTAAATAAATTAGAAAGACTATTACGGAAGTTTAAGAAAAGCTTTCTTGTACTTCCATAGTTCAGAGTGCCACCACCTACATGAAATACCGTAGACTGAGGTAATACATATAGTTTATATCCAGCTCTTCGTATCTTCCAGCACAGATCTATTTCTTCTTGATGTGCAAAATAAGACCCATCAAATCCCCCCAAATCTTCAAATAACTTTCTCCTCATAACGAAAGCTGCTCCACTAACCCAGGCCACAGATGCTGACTCATCGTACTGATTAGAGTCCCTTTCCACTTGGTCAAAAATTCTTCCCCTACAGAATGGATAGGCCAGTATGTCCATATATCCTCCACAAGCACCAGCATATTCAAAGGAGCTCTTGTCTTCACAAGAAAGAATTTTAGGCATTACAGCACCGACCTCCTCATTTGAATCAAGAAATTCTACTAACGGATCCAGCCAACCTTTTTCTACTTCGACATCTGAATTGAGAAAGGCTATATACTCAGATTTGACCTCGGCTAATCCACGATTATATCCTTCAGCAAACCCATAATTCTTATTCAGACTTACAATCTTGACTTCTGGAAACCACTCTTCGAGAAGATCAACTGAATTGTCTGTACTAGCGTTATCGATGACAATAGTTTCGAATTCGTCCTTACTAGAGAAAGAAACAGAAGGAAGAAAGGTCTCTAAATACTCAGAAGAATTATAATTGAGAATGACAACTGAAGTTTTGGCTTGTTCAGCAGTTTTCTGACTTGAAAAATACGCAAGGCTGTTTTCCTTATCTAACTTTAGCTGCGCCTTTAATGCTGGCAAGCCTTCAAATTTCTGATCATCTCGTAAATAGTGCAGTAGGTTCAAGGTAATTTCTTGACCATAAATATCTTCTGCAAAATCAAATATATTAACTTCTATAGTTCTGTTACCAGCTTCATCAAGAGTAGGTACTTTACCTATATACAACATGCCTTGGAAGCTCTGATTCTTAAGCTCTACAGTACAAACATAAATGCCATCTTTGGGAACAAGTTTAAGCTTATGACTTAGCTTAAGATTGGCAGTAGGGTAGCCGAGTTCTGCTCCTAGCTGCTTTCCTTTTACAACAGCACCTGTCATGCTGTATGCTCTGTCCAACAATGAATTGGCAGTTTCAATCTTCCCTTCCGCTAAGGCGTTTCTAATTTTAGTGGAACTGATAGTAATATCCTCTACTTGCTGTTTGCTTATTTCAGTTACGTCGTATCCGTAAGTTGAAGAGAGTCTACGTAATAGATTAATATCTCCTTCTCTGTTTGCACCAAAGCGGTGATCATAACCTATAACTATATGTGAAGGATTGAATCTTAGAATGACCGCTTGGATATAATCTTCAGGAGTTTGTTTAGAAAATTCCTTCGTAAAAGGAATCACAGCTAGATTATCTATCCCATAAGTTTCCAATAGCTCTTTTTTCTCCTCCAAGGTAGAGAGCAGTCTTAGAGAATCATCATTTGGAAAAAGCACTTCCCTAGGATGTGGATGAAAGGTAATGACAAGACTCTCAGCTTCTGCCTCTTTGGCAAGTTGCTTGAGTCTGTCAAGTATTCTTTGATGGCCAAAATGAAGCCCATCAAAAGACCCTATTGTCAGAACTGTTTTATGCAGCTCAGGTAGGTTATCCAGATCTGTAAGTACCCTCATCTATTCTTCAAATATCGAAGCCAAAGGTATGATTATATTAACGAATAAAACTCATACATATAAGGCTTTTTGGTATGTTTGCAGCCCAGAAATGGGCAAATTGGTTATTATAAAAACTGTTTTGATATCAAGCTGTTATACCTAAGATGGAGATAGACAATAATAAATTAGTGAAGATTCTGAAAGGAATCAAAGATCCAAACTCAGGCATGGATCTCATCTCTATGAAATTGGTTCATAATCTAAAGGTCAAGGGCAATGCTGTGTCCATGGAAGTCAGAGTTACAGGCCAGAAGGAAACCACCAAGTTTGAGCTTCATGAAAAAATACATAATGCCATTACCGCAGTATTCCCACAGGCCCAAATAGATGTGCATTTCGCCCAAGCCTCTGGGGGAAACAATCCCTTAGGTCAGGTCAAGAATATCATAGCAGTCGCTTCTGGAAAAGGTGGCGTTGGCAAGTCAACTGTGTCTACTAATCTGGCATTGTCTCTACACCAACTTGGTGCGAAAGTAGGTCTTATGGATGCCGATTTGTATGGGCCTTCGGTCCCAACTATGCTGAACATAAAAGAAGAAAAACCGACAATCAAACAGCTCTATGGGAGGCACAGAATCTTACCCATCGAAGCTTATGGTTTGCATACCATATCAATAGGTAACATTGTAGATGCAGATCAAGCTGTTGTGCTGAGAGGGCCACGTCTAGGAGGTATTATAAAACAGTTTGTCAATGAGGTTATCTGGCCGGAACTAGATTATTTGATTATTGATTTACCCCCAGGGACTGGAGATATACAATTGACATTGGTACAGACCTTACCTCTTACTGGAGCTATTATAGTCACCACACCTCAGGAAGTCGCTGTCGCAGATGCTGTAAAAGCGATGAATATGTTTCGTCTGGAAAACATTCGTGTTCCAATAATAGGCATTGTAGAAAATATGTCCTGGTTTGTTCCTGAAGATATGCCCGAAAAGCGTTACAAAATTTTTGGAGAAGGAGGAGGAAAAAGACTGGCCAAACTGTCAAAAAGTGCCTTATTGGGACAGCTACCTTTGTTTACTCAAGTAAGAGCTCAGAGCGATCAAGGAAGCCCCATAGTACTGGATACTGATAGCCCTATTAGGAAATTTTATATAGATATGGCC
>CAYNJK010000137.1:0-8665 GCA_964397575.1 uncultured Saprospiraceae bacterium | reverse complement strand
GAATAGCAGGAGGCAGTGGTTCAGGAAAAACGAGCTTTGTACAAGCTTTGAAGGAAAGATTTGCTGAAGCCTCTATTACCTTTATTTCCTTAGATGATTATTATCTACCAAGAGAGCAGCAACATACGGATGAGAAGGGTAAAAAGAACTTTGATTTGCCAGAATCCATAAAATCTGAAGAACTCATAGCTGACCTCCAAAAGATACTAACTGGAGAATCAGTCACGAAGCAAAAATATACCTTCAATAATGCTCTAGCTGAAACTAGTACTATAGAATTACGACCAGCAAAGGTTGTCGTAGTAGAAGGTCTATACATCTATCATTACAAGGCGCTTAAGCCATTGCTGAATATGAAGCTATATATAGATGCACCTGATGAATTAAAACTGATCAGGAGGATAAAGCGAGATAAAGTGGAAAGGAATTATCCTCTAGAGGATGTTATATATCGTTACGAGCATCATGTAATGCCCTCGTATCGAAAACACATAGAAATCTATAAGTCTGATGCAGACTTGATTATCAATAATAAATCTTCCTTTGATAAGGGGCTGGACGTTTTAGCATCCTATATAAGAACGAAACTAGAAGCTTAAGGTGTAGGTGTTAGGATTGCTGTGATAACTGCATTATTTTCATCAGATATAAAAACTTCCCAATCTGCTTCGATGATAAATTCGTTTGCTCGTACTAGGTTCCACAAATCTACATCACCATCACTTTCTGTTATTTCTACTTGCTCATTAGATAACCTACGCCAGGTTATAACTTCTGTCTTTCCATAACTTTGATTAAGTAGATTAATACCAAACTCAGCAAAGCCGGTACCGTCTTCCTCAAAGGTTATAAAGCCGGTAGGATTAGGGTCGTCATCGGTAGTTTCGATCCCTCCGATAAGTCCGTCACCAGAAACATTCTGAAAAAACCAAGTAGAACCGCTGAGTTCAAAGTTTTCATCAATAAACATTTCTCTCTCGTCAGTATCATCTTTTTTGCAGCTTGCAAAAATTAACCCCATTAGAAGAAGTAAGGAAAGCAGTAATTTTTTATTAAAAATCATCAGTGATTGCTAATTTTTATTGTACAATATTGTCGTAAGATATATCATCTAGATACTCAACGCTAAACAAAAGTCGCTTATTAACGATTTTAGAAATAATTTTGAGCACTAATGTCGTGTAATATAAATATATTTACGGGATATATATTAAATATCTTAATACACAAAGTCTTTTATTACAGCGCATTAGATAATTTTATAACGAATTAGTATAGAAAATGAAACTTAATTTATTGTCATTCCTACTCTTTTTAGGTTTTTTGATTACCAGCTGTTCCGAGCCTAAAGGAACAACGATAAGTGGTCAGATAGAAGGTGCTGATAATCTTACAGTTTATCTCGATATCAAGAGTCTCAAAAACAGTGTCCAGTCTCTAGTTAATGGCACTGCAGATGGACAAGGAAAGTTTTCCCTGAATGTTCCCGAAGGTCTTAGTGCTGGTCTTTACAGACTACGCGTAGGTGCCAAAGGCATTGATATGGTTATAAATGGACAGGAGAAGATGGTGAAAGTAAATGGGAAAATGACTGAATTACAAAATTTCAATTATGAGATTACAGGCTCCGAACTAAGTAATACTTATCGAGAACAGATACAAGGTCTCATAACAAAAAGCATAAATAGAACCAGCATAGATCAGCTCATAAAAACATCTCCAGATGCATTGCTTTCTACCGCTTTATCTTTCGCTACTGCACCAATAGATCCTTCGCAATTTGCGATGTACCAAGGTTTTTCGGAGAAAATGAAAACTCAGTACCCCGCTGCCACTATAACTGAAGAGTTAGCTGCCTTTGCAACAGACATGGAAAAGCAAAGTATTGCTGCTGCAAATAAGTATCCTGTTAAGATAGGTGATCCTGCACCAGACATTATCATGGAAGATATGAATGGGAAGACCAGAAAACTTTCTGATCTCAAAGGCAATGTCGTCTTATTAGACTTCTGGGCGAGTTGGTGTGGTCCATGCCGTAGAGCTAATCCACATGTGGTAGAGATGTATCACAAATACAATAAGAAGGGTTTCGAAGTATTTAATGTGTCTCTCGATGGACTTGATAGTAGAACGAGAACCAGATTTCAAGGAAAGCAACTTGCCGATGCTCTGGATAAGTCCAAAAAACGATGGGAAGATGCTATTAAGAAAGACAAGTTAACTTGGGACAATCATGTTTCTGATCTTATGAAGTGGGATTCCGCTGGAGCTTCTTTATATGGTGTAAGAAGTATTCCGACTACCTTTCTTATAGACAAAGCAGGTAATATAGCAGCACTGAATCCTAGAAATAACCTAGAAGCACAGATCAAAAAGCATATCTAGCCAGAGGCGTGGTTTCCTATTAGAATTTGGCAGGAGATACCACAGGCAACAGAAGCATTAAGTGATTCGGCGCCTCCGTGACGCGGAATAGTTAGTCGTTCATTACAGGAAGTCAAGAGTTCTGAACTGATGCCTTTCGATTCATTGCCTATAATTATTATCCCAGGATCCAAGTTCAAATTGTTATTCAATAGTTTACCATCTAATGATAGACCATATTTAGGCAGCTCATTTGAGATCAATTCTGTGTAAGTTACAGTTTCAAGATGGACTCGATTATGAGCACCCATTCCTGCCTGTATTACCTTGGGATTATAATAGCTTACACAATCTGAACTTGCTAGGACTGAACCTATACCATACCAGTCAGCAATTCTTAATATGGTTCCCATATTACCTGGGTCTTGAATACGATCCAGATACAAGGTCCAAGATTGTGCATTGGATTCATGGTTTTCCCCCTGGTTTTTATCCAAAACCAGTAAGATATTGTTAGCAGTTTTTAATAGTGATAATTGAGAAAGAACCTTTGATTTTACAGGAATGACTTTATTTACATCTAGGTCTAAGAGTAAGTGCTCATTTGCTTCTTGCCATTCATTGGTGCAAAAAAGAAACTCTAATTGGTATTTGTTTGCGCGAAGAAATTCAACTGAAACTTTTGGGCCTTCAGCAATGAATTTGTTATACTTTTGTCTTTGCTTATTGGTATGTAAAGACCTGACATATTTTTTTAATTGATTTGTAATCTCCATTTGATCAGTAACTTATACAAGTATCTCGTATGCAATCAGCTTAGACTCTTTCTAGCTGTGATTCTGTGCACAGTAGTTCTATTCCCATCTTGTAATATTACAAAATTCCTAGGCGAAGACGAGCATCTTATAGACCAAGTGAATATCAAGGTGAACAGCTCAGAAAAACAGGCAGACGTTTCAGACCTCAAGGAGGAACTCAAAAAATTCATTACTGTAGAGCCTAATAAAAACGGACGAAGTAGAAACTATTATAAGTATAAAGACCAAGAGAAACTCTCGTGGGTAAACAGATGGTTGTATAACAAACATTCACAACCTCCTAGCTTACTTGATACATTCCGAATAGAGGATGATGTTATTACACTTCAGAACTATCTCAGAAATAAGAAGGGATTTTATCAAGCAAAAGTTGATTATGAAGTCAGTAAAATATCGGATAGAATAGCTGGAGTAGAATACCAAGTAACAACTGGGGACCGCTATCATATCAATAAGCTCTACCACATATCCAAAGATAGTTCTCTCATAGAGCCTCTGGATGAAATTGCAAAGAGCAGTTTACTCAAGTCATCTGACCCAATAGATGCATTTACCTTTGATATCGAAAAACAGCGTATAGTCTCTGCATTCCAGAAAAGAGGTTATGCGGATTTCAATCTAACCAATGTAGAAATCAAAGGTGACAGCTCTGACCTGGTGAATGCGTGGGACATTTTCTTTATGATTATTCCTCCTTCTACTTATCCTAACCATCAAAAATTTTCCATAGGAGATATAAATGTATATACTGATTCTCATCAGAGTCAATCTGAAAGAGATGTCAGTACGGAATACAAATTTGGCAAGTATTACAAACATCAATCGCAAGATTTTATAGTCAAACCATCGACTATAGATAGAAAGATATTTCTCAAAAAATATGAGACTTATGATTCTGAGAAATATAATAAATCGGTCAGAAGTCTTTTCAGCCTAGGCACTTATAGATTTGCGAAATTAAGTCCAAGAATCAATGCGGCAGACTCTAGCCTCATAGACTATAATGTGTATCTGACACCACATAATAATAAGTGGTCTATGGATACAGGTCTAGAGGCATTCTACTCCAATATTAGCATCAATGTCAATAACCTAGTAGGAATGGCTGCCAATGTCGGTTTGGAAGATAAGAATGCATTCGGAGGTGCAGAAAAATTTAAGTCCTCACTAGAAGCTGGAGTAGAAATAAATCCTAGTAATTTCCAACTAAATACACTTGTACTTGGGCTTAACAATGTTCTAGAAATTCCATCTTTGACTAAGCCACTTAATATCTTAAGACCCTTACACAAGTTGGGTGCAATCAATGATAGTAAGTTCCAAAGACTGCAGGAAGAAGGTAAAAGTAATCTCAGCTTGGGCTTTAATTTTATACAAAATTTGAATCTGTATAGTAGGTTTTCAGTTACAGCAGGATATGGTTATGATTTCATTTTAAATTCCAAACATCGACTTACTTTCAATCAGATAGGAGTCAGCTACAACATCTATAATTTCGAGCAACCATTCAATGTAATATTGATGAGTGATCCTGTTCTAAGAAACAGTTTCCAAAACAGTCTATTTACTGGATTCTTATTTAATGACTTAACGCATTATTATAACTCAGAAAGGGGTCGTAACAGATCTAATATTGCCCTAATTTCTAGACTAGAATTGTCAGGCTTAGAGGTTTCTGCGCTCAATAGTTTGTCTAATGCCATAACAGGAGGTACGCAAGACTGGACTGTTGCAGGGATCGAATTCGAACGGCTGGCTAAACTAGAATTTGATTTCAGATGGTACCAAAAGGCAAGAAAAAGATCGCAACTCGCCGCAAGGATTAATACTGGTATAGCTATTCCGTTGGATGATCGACCTGTTGCATTTATCAAACAATTTTCGGTAGGAGGTCCTAGTAGTTTACGGTCTTGGAGACCCATGCATGTAGGTCCTGGAGGATTTCTTAATGATGGAATAGAATTTTTTGAGCCCGGTGATTCTACAATATTTTTTCAAAGAGGAGACATTTTAATTGAAGCGAATTTAGAGTATCGATTTGACCTAATATGGCTTATGGAAGGTGCTCTATTTGTAGATGCAGGAAATGTATGGACACTAAGAGATGACCCTAGGAGACCGCGTTCAAAATTTGGAGCTGATTTCCTTTCGGAGATGGCAATTGGTTATGGTTACGGTCTTAGATTTGACTTCAGTTATTTTATTATACGCTTTGACCTCGGATTTAAGTTACGCTTTCCTTCCATCATAGATCCCGCCACAAATGCACCTGTCATAAATGATGCGACTGGAATGCCATATACTACCTCACGCTGGGTAGGTCCTAAAGGGCAAAAATTTGGCAACTTCAATATAGGAGTTAACTACCCTTTTTGACTTCTTTATATACGGCAGCTCTAGCCATATCCTTACATATAGGACAGATATATGGATCATGCTTTTTTGCTGGACAATACTCACGGCCAAAAAATATTATCTGTAAGTGCAGTTTGTTCCACAGCTCTCGCGGAAATAATCGCTTCAGATCTTTTTCAGTTTGCTTGACAGATTTTCCAGTCGTTAAGCCCCAGCGCCATGCAAGTCTGTGTATATGAGTATCTACAGGAAAAGCTGGAACACCGAATGCTTGTGCCATTACCACAGAAGCTGTTTTGTGACCGACTGCTGGCAGAGCTTCTAGCTCTTCGAATGAGGCCGGTACTTCCCCATCATGCTTATCTATAAGTATATGAGAAAGCCCATGTATACCTTTTGATTTCATAGGGCTAAGGCCGCAAGGTCTGATTATGGCTTTTATCTCTTCCACAGTGAGCTTTATCATATCATAGGGATTATCAGCTTGAGAAAACAATAGTGGTGTTATCTCATTGACCTTTTTATCGGTGCATTGTGCTGATAACAGTACTGCTACTAGCAATGTATAAGAATCCTTATGATCTAAGGGCACAGGTGTCTCTGGATAGAACTTCTCTAGCCGTTCTACAATTTGCTTGACCTTTTCTGACTTGTTCATTTATGTAGGTCTAAAAGAAATTTTAGCGTATCGACACCATCAGCATAGTCTGTTAGACTTGGCTGCTGACTTTGTCCAAATTCTTGTACATCAAAGTTGCCCATTGCTTTAGAACTGATTAAGCATTGTATTTGCTCTGTCTTGTTTTCTAATTCTTGAGCTAATTTCTCACTACTATCAAAATACTCATAATGCACAACTGAAATTCTAGAACTAATAGCAGCATTAGGACGAAGAATCAAAAAATCGTTAGTATAGAATTCCTCTTTGTTTAATAAATAGAGGGCATAGGAATAATCATAATTATTCTTGTACTTATGATGATGGATGATTTCTTTTCTGTTCTCTATAGCTTCGAATATTCGCGCTAAATCTATACCCTTTTCTATATAGACCTTAGATACGTTGCGGCAACCTAACCCGAAATAATTAAGTATGTCAGCACCAAGCTTGGTCAGTTGCTGAGGTGTAGTATCATTATCAATTATAGCGACTGCGTTTCTATTCTTTCTCAGAAGATGCGGTACAGCCGAAAAGTACTGTTCAAAAATTCTATAAGAACTATTGCTTCCAGTAGCAATAATAGCATCATAATCCGTCAGCCTGTCTACAAACTCAAAATGCTCAGCTACCCCACTGTCGTAATCAATAAGCTGCTGCAACAGATACTTTGTCAATACACTATCCTTATCTGAAAGCTTAATCTGTGCAGTATGTCCCGCAATAAATACAGAAAGAATGTCATGAAATCCTACTAATGGAATATTTCCAGCGAGTATCAGCCCTATCTTTTTAGGTTTGTTATTTTCAAAGCTATAGTTAGAAACCCAGGATTGCAGCTTTTCTTTATCTAGATAAAAATGAGCTATATTTTGAATAGCACTTGTAACAGATTCTTTGGTAAACCAAGGATTCTTGGCTCTAACTTTGGCATACAATTCCTCAGATATAGAATCGGAATCAAGCAAGAACTCATGCAATCTCACCAATAAATCAATTCTAGCTTGCAAAGAACTAATCAAAGCTTTTCCTTTTTATGTGTAACGTAATGCCTCCACTTATCGAGTGCAGCTTGCATATCTTCTGGCAGCTCAGTCTCAAACTTCATATACTCCTTTGTTTCTGGATGGATAAAGCCAATAGACTTTGCATGTAAGGCCTGCCTAGGCAGCAGCTTGAATACGTTATGAACAAATTGTTTGTATTTGCTAAAGACTGTCCCTTTGACAATAGAAGAACCGCCATACTTCTCATCATTAAATAAAGGGTGACCTTCGTGAGCTAGATGTACTCTTATCTGATGTGTTCTGCCTGTTTCCAATCTGCAACGGAGTAGCGAAACATAATAGAGATCTTCTATTACTTCATAATGGGTGGTCGCCTCTTTTCCCTCTTCTCCATCAGGATAGACAGCCATTCTTGTTCGTTCTTTATAGTGCCTGCCAATATTTCCATCCAAAACGCCTTTGGTCTCATCAAAATTTCCCCAGACAAGGGCTTGATATTCCCTATCTATCTTGTGGTCAAAAAATTGCTGGGCGAGATGTGCCATTGCATTATGCGTCTTGGCTATCACCATAAGTCCTGAAGTATTTTTATCTATTCTGTGTACCAACCCAGGTCTTGATAGGTCATTGCCCGGTAGCACAGGTAAGGTCTCCTTTTGGTTAAGGTAATGTACCAGTCCATTGACGAGAGTGCCACTGTGGTTACCTGTCCCAGGATGTACGACTAGTCCCTGAGGTTTGTAGAGTATAATAATATGCTCGTCTTCATATCTGATATCCAGAGGGATGTCTTCAGCTTGGGCATATTGCTTCCCTTTGGGCTCTGTCGGAAGGCTTATTACAATAAGGTCATTGGGTCTGACTTTGTAATTGGATTTGATCTCCTTACTATTGACCAGAATAGCTTGTGCCTTGATGGCCTTTTGTATCCGTGATCGAGTAATCTTCTCCATCTTACTATACAGATACTTATCTATTCTGACAGGCGTCTGATTAGGGTCTACTTGGAACCTATGGTGTTCGTGTAATTCTTGCTCCAGCTCAGAGGAAGCAGTTTTTTCGTTTTCAGTCATATATTAAAAAGAGTATAATACTCCCATTCTGAACTTAAAGTAATTCAACTGACTATTTCTTCTATCGAAGTTATCTACAGGAAATTCAAAGTCTAAATCTTCGCGATGAACAAGATAAGTAGAAGCATTGCTACTAAAGTAGCCAGCACTGAGGCCTAGGAAGAATTGCTGATATATCTTTACCGAGACGCCTAAAGACAAGCCATATGACAAACCAAAACTCGTTTCATCAAAATTTATTTCAGTGGTAGACAATTCATCTATAAAGGTAGTATTGGTTCTGGTATAGATTGTCTGAGGACCTGCCGCCAACTCTACATAAGGCTCTATAGTTTTATAAAAGAATGGCAGATAGTGGCGATACAAAAAATGCAACGTATAGTATATCGT
>CAYNJK010000136.1:0-8673 GCA_964397575.1 uncultured Saprospiraceae bacterium | reverse complement strand
CATTAAAAGACAACTCCTTTTGCTAAATCTAAATTCTAAGCTTCTTTCTTTGTTGCGGCTGCGCCTTCATGGCCATTTTCGCTGCCATTCTCCTTGTTTAGTCCTTTTTTGACTAAGGCCTCAGGCAAACTCATACCACTCTGCTCTAGGAATTCATTCAGTTGAGGCATCATACCGTATAAGCCTTGTACAAAATTTGTTACTCCTGTTCCCGAACCATTGTCAAAGACTACCACTTTATCTATTTCCAAGTCTTTTATTGCGCCAGTCTGAATTTGGGCCAATTCTGTAAGCTTATCTATCATGAGATAACTGATGGCGCTTTGTGGATCTCCATTAGCAGCTTGTACTAATTTTTGGAATCCTTCAGCTTGCTTAGTCAGCAAAGCTTCTTGTCCTTCTGCCTGTGCTTTATACTTGGCGAGGATCGCATCAGCTTCCCCTTTGGCGATTTCTCTTTTTCTTTCTGCTTCCGCTTCTGCGTCTATAACTGCCTTCTTCTTTTCTACAGTAGCTTCTACGACCTCATCTGCTTCTTTTCTAGCCAACTCCATGCTGGCTCTTGCCATTTCCGATTTCTGTTCTGCGACATAGGCTTCTTCTAAGGCATTTGCTTCAGCAACCTTCTGTGCAGCAACTGACTTTCTTCTTGCTTCTGCAATCTGAATATCTCTTTCTGCATCAGAATTGGCTATTTTTATAGAAGATAGGTTCTTACCCTCCTGAGCTGCTGCTTCTGCATTGGCCTCCCCTACCAGAGCACGACTTTCTGCATCCGAGACCTTTACCCTCTGGTCTTGCATCGCTTCTGCAGCCCCTATTGCCCCTGTTCTTGTCTCATTTGCTACTTTTACTTTTGCGTCATTGATAGCTTGTGCGGCAGCTTCTTGCCCAAGCGCTTTTATATAACCAGATTCGTCTTGGATATCTGTGACATTTACATTGATAAGTTCAAGACCAATTTTATGGAGTTCGTCCCCTACATTTCTGTATACTGATTCTACAAATTTGTCTCTGTCAGTATTTAATTCTTCTATGTCCATGTTTGCAATTACAAGACGCATCTGCCCCATAATAATGTCATGAGCCAGATTGGTAATCTGCTGTCTTTCCAAACCAAGTAATCTTTCAGCGGCTGCAATCATAAGGTGCGGCTTATTAGAAACACCTACTGTAAATTGAGCTGGTACTGAAACACGAATGTTTTGTTTAGATAAGGCATCTTGTAGATTGACATCGATGCTAAGAGGTGTCAAGTCTAGGTAGGCGTAGTCCTGAATTATTGGTACAATAAATGTGGCACCTCCAGCATAACATTTAGCTGATTGTTCTCCTCCTGTTTTCCCATAGACAACTAATATTTTGTCACTGGGACATCTTTTGTATCTTGAAATAAAGAACACTAATAGAAGTACGGACACTACAAGAATGAATCCAATAAGAATTAATATATCCATATGCAGAAATATTGTAGAAGTTGGTTAGAACTTCTGATTTATAAAATGATTATGATGATTTCTAAATTTTCGATACGATGACCATATTACCTTTTGTCTGCTCGACAAGGACCACTGAGCCAGTTTCGATTACTTCTCCATCGGAACTCACAGCCTTAAGTTCTCTTACTGCACCGTTTAATTCGACATGAACGAGGCCACTTTTTTCTCCGGATGGAATCTTAAGATAGACCTTACCTTCTTTGAAGAGACTGTCATCTAAACTCCAGTTTACGTTTTCTTGATTCTTAAGCAGCAATCTAAATAACCAAGTAAACAATACGACAGCTACCAAACCACTTACAAGTCCTACTATAAGAACCACATAAACTGACGACTCCATTGTCATCAAGATTTTCATCACCCAGGTTGATACAGAAACGAAAGTAAGCAAGGACTTAAGTAACCCAAGACTACCAGAACTATCCAGGTCAGTGTCTACATCGGCATCCCCGATATCAAAATCTAAATCCAAGCCACCGAGAAGAGAGAGCAACATTAGTAAAATTAGTAAGCCTCCTGTTGCTATTGATACCCAAGTTAGTATGCCAATCATTGGTTTGTCTGTTTGTATAATTAATGCATAATCGCTTCGGCTAAGTTCCAGCATTGAAACCCGTTCGTCCACAATTATAGGACATTCATAGAATAAATTAAGATACCCTTTTATTTGGCAAGGTTAAGTGTTTGAGATAATCATTTGTCTTTAGCAAGAATGAAATGGAGGTTTCCAATGTACATCCTTTGCATTGTAGATGCTATTAAAGATGTTCCAAGAGTTTTTATTGAAGAGGTATCTATGAGAAAATTGAATTAGAAATTTACTTAGCAAAAAAATGTAAATACATTTTCAAGCAAATCTAGTCCGCTTCAAATACGAGTATATCTCCAGGCTGGCAATCTAAAGCTTTACATATCTTCTCAAGGGTTGAAAAGCGTATAGCTTTTGCCTTTCCAGTTTTTAGAATTGACAAATTAGCACTCGTAATTCCAATCCTTTCTGCCAACTCCTTACTTCGCATTTTACGATGTGCCATAATGACATCTATATTAACTACAATACTCATATTGTAAGTTTGCTTTCTTGTCTTATTTCATCGCTAGCAGCCAATACTTCAGACAAATAAATCAAGAACAAACCGATTATAATTATGAAAAATAAAAAGCCAATAGTCCAAATACTTTCTGCAAAAATTGAATTACTCAATTCGCTACTATACCTATAAAGTTCAAGCACAGTTGGTAGCTCCAAACAACAATCTAATAGTCCATATATCAGACAGAATATTCCTGAAAGCTTTAGATATTTTCTTGTCGATTTATCTAATGGAGCTCCTTTTTCTGCACCAAGCACAAACTTTCTCAGGTAATACAGAATCATTATTATAATTATTTCATGTATTAAAACATACAGTAACGGTCCCCAAAAATTAATGCCTGATTCATTCTGATACTGGCCATTATAAATTGACAAACCATGTATTACCAATTCTGTAAGGATATACGAACAGAAAATAAGATTTATCGAATACTTCAATATCGTAAGTAATTTCATAGTAATTGATTTTGATATCAAAAGTAATGAAGTTATTTCTAAATAACAATAAATATATATTGTTTATCAATAACATATTGTTGTTTATATGTAATTTTTCGTTTCATCTGATTCAGTTGCAGTAAATAGACATCATGAGAGTGATAGACTTTTGTTTTTGCTTGGTCACAACAATCAGATTCTCAGAATTCTATTCTATATATTTGCCAGCTATCTAAGCATAATCTCACTTCATGCCTAAAACTGCTAGTAAAGAACAGTATATCGATATCATCGGCGCCAGAGAAAACAATCTGAAGGATATTGACGTACGAATACCTAAGAACAAACTGGTTGTTATTACTGGCCTCAGTGGTAGTGGCAAATCCTCATTGGCCTTTGACACCTTGTATGCTGAGGGACAGAGAAGATACATGGAAACTTTCTCAGCTTATGCCAGACAGTTTCTAGGTAAGATGGAGCGACCCGATGTAGAAAAGATAGAAGGCCTCAGTCCTGTTATCTCCATAGAGCAAAAAACCACAGCTTGGAATCCCCGTTCCACAGTAGGGACTACCACTGAGATCTATGACTTCCTAAGATTGTTATATGCTCGTATAGGTGAAGCCTACAGTTATAACACAGGCAAGAAGATGGTGCAGTACTCCGAGGTAGAGATTATAGAGCAGATTCTCAAAAACTATAACAACAAAAAAATCTGTATCCTAGCGCCTGTCATAAGATCCAGAAAAGGACATTATAGGGACCTCTTCGAGCAGACTAGAAAAAAGGGATACACCAAGGTCCGAACAGATGGCGTCATCCAAGATATAGTGCCTGGCCTTCAGCTAGACAGATACAAAGTGCATGATATAGAGATAGTAGTAGACAGAATAAAAGTGAACAAGGACAAAGTAGAACGACTGACAGACTCCTTGGAAATAGCATTCAAACAAAGTCCCGACTTCATACAGATTCTCGATGTAGATAAAAATATCGTCAAGACTTTTTCTAAACGGCTGATGTGTCCAGAGACGGGCATCTCTTATGAGAAGCCTTCTCCTAACACCTTCTCCTTTAACTCTCCTTATGGTACTTGTCCTAAGTGTCGGGGTCTAGGAGAATGCCATGACGTGGACATGGACAAGGTGATCCCTGATGATAAGAAAAGCATCAATGAGCAAGGCATCGCACCCTTCGGTGAGGTCCGAGACAACTACACTTTTACGCAGCTTAGGGCTATAGCAAAAAAGTACAAATTCACCTTCGATACACCTATAAAGAAAATTCCTAAAAAAGCTCTGGCCGTCATCCTCGAGGGTGGAGACGAGCTCGATATCAAAACGAGCTACTCCAAACATGACTTCGTCTACAACCTCGCTAACGAAGGATTAAAAACTATGATAGAGCGATGGCAGTCCACCTCTACCTCAGAAAAAATCAGAAGATGGGCCGAGGATTTCATGACAGTTATCACTTGCCCAGATTGTGACGGCTATCGATTGAAAAAAGAATCCCGACACTTCAAGCTAGGAGAAAAACATATCGCAGAACTGGCAACTATGGATCTTAACGTCCTCCAAGAGTGGTTTGGTGGTATAGAAAAGCACTTAAATAAAAAGCAGCAGACTATAGCCAAAGATGTCCTTAAGGAAATCAGAATGCGTCTGCAATTCTTACTAGACGTCGGGCTAGACTATCTATCCCTTAATAGACCTACAAGAACATTATCTGGTGGCGAATCACAAAGAACCAGATTGGCGACTCAGATAGGATCTCAATTATCTGGAATTACTTACATCATGGATGAGCCAAGCATCGGACTCCATCAGAGAGACAACCAAAAACTTATAACTGCACTAAAAGATCTCACGACTATAGGCAATACAGTAGTAGTTGTAGAACATGACAAGGATATAATGCTGGCTTCCGACTATCTTATAGACTTAGGTCCAGGTGCAGGAAAACTTGGCGGTGCTGTCGTAGATGAAGGTCTACCGAAGTCTTTCTTTAAGGGTAAAGGTGTCACTGCACAATACTTGGCTGATAAAAGAAATATAGAAATCCCAAAAAAAAGACGCAAAGGCAATGGCAAGAAATTAAAACTGATAGGTGCTAGTGGTCACAACCTAAAGGAGGTCACTCTGGAAATTCCTCTTGCCACACTTACTTGTATCACTGGTGTCTCCGGCAGTGGAAAATCTACATTAATCAATTCTACCTTGTACCATATACTCAGACAACATTTCTACAAGAGCATAAAGAGGCCTCTGCCTTACAAGAAGTTAGAAGGACTGGAACATGTAGACAAGGTGATAGAAATAGATCAGTCACCTATAGGACGTACCCCACGATCTAATCCTGTGACTTACATCGGTGTATTTACCGACATAAGAAAAATATTCTCTGATTTACCCGAATCAAAAATAAGAGGATACAAACCAGGACGATTTTCTTTTAATGTAAAAGACGGCAGATGTGACACTTGCGAAGGTGGTGGTATGAAGCTGATAGAAATGAACTTCTTGCCTGATGTATATGTAGAATGCGAAGAATGCTTGGGCAAACGATACAAAAGGGAAACCCTCGAAGTCATGTTTAAAGGCAAGACCATCTCTGACGTCCTTAACATGAATGTCAATGAAGGAGTAGAATTCTTCAAAGCCATTCCAAAAATATATCGTAAACTCAAAACACTGCAAGATGTGGGCCTTGGCTATATAACACTTGGGCAACAAGCAACAAGTCTTTCTGGTGGTGAGGCCCAACGTGTAAAACTTGCTGAAGAGTTGTCCAAAAAAGACACAGGAAATACCTTCTATATACTCGACGAGCCTACAACTGGCCTACATTTCGAAGATATAAAGCACTTGCTGGAAGTCATCCAAAAATTAGTGGATAAGGGCAACACAGTAGTTATTATAGAACACAACATGGATGTCATCAAGGTCGCTGATCACATTGTAGATATAGGTCCTGAAGGTGGACGAGGTGGCGGCACCATCGTCTGTCAAGGTACACCTGAAAAGGTTGCTAAGCACAAGAAGAGTCATACAGGACGATTCTTACAACTGGAGTTGAAGTAAGACTACCCCATTACCTCTGACCTTGCAAAGAACTCAGAGACCAACTGGTCATAGACCTCCATCGTTTTTGCTTTTCTGATCTTCTTGAATAATCTAGGAGTCTGAAAAGTACTTGCAAAATATTCCCAATAACTAGACATCTTTCTTATCAGAGCTTTATCTCCAGTAACTTTTTCAGAATAAGCACTACATAAGCGATCATGATACTTGCTGAAAACCTCCATTCTGTCTGTCGGGTAAGTAAGTGTATCCATCTTAATCATCATCGGTAGAAACGGATCAGCTAATAAGCCTCTTCCTATCATCCAATGAGAGATACTAGGAAATCTTGTGCTCAGTTTTCTAAACACCTCTACAGAAATGATGTCACCATTGTAATAAAGTGTATGAGCTGTGGCATCTATGCATCTTTCGAAGCCATCCAAATCTACTTGGCTGGCGTATAAATCACAGCCCAATCTTGCATGGACACCGATACTTCTGAGTGGATAGTTATTAAGTACCTCGAAGGATGAAAGAATTTCTGTATTGGATAAGTAACCCAATCGCATCTTCATAGAGACAACGATATCGGACTTGCTGTATACCTCATCGAGAATTGCCCCTATTCTGGCTGGCTGGCTTATGAGCCCAGAACCCAAGCCTTTGTCGGTCACCATTGGATAAGGGCAGCCCAAATTCCAATTAAGTTCGTCATAACCTAAACTTCTCACATAGTCTGCAGCCAAGAGAAACTCCTCAGCGCTATTTGTCATTACCTGGGGTACTAGCTGCGGCACCTCGTTGTTCTTAGGCTGTAGATCTTTTTGATAACCTGACTTAATTATCGGTTTCCCATTGAACCTGATATAAGGTGCATAGTATACATCTATTCCTCCGAAATACTGCTGATGAATATTACGAAACCTATAGTCGGTAAATCCTTGGAGGGGTGAAGAAATGAGGGTATGATCCATATCAAATGATACCCACAAGATGCTTTTAAAAACTGAATTGGACTAAATAAAAAAACAGAAACATGAATAATTTGCACATCATGTTTCTGCTTAACTAACTAATCAAACAAAGAAGCTGAAAACTTCTTTGCATACAAACTACTTTACTATAAGTTTCTGCGTAGATTTTGCATCATCCATTATCAATTGGATGAAGTACATTCCTATTCCAAAATCTGCTTTGTCAAGTACATATCTACTTTCACTTGTTTTATCATGCTTAATAAGCTGTCCATCAGAGGATAGGATATTAATAGAAACAAGTTGACTCTTATCGTTTTTGAATTCTATAATAGCTCTATCGGACATAGGGTTCGGTTTGAGAACTATATTTTCAAATCCTATGTCACCTGGGTTGTTTGTACTTGTCAGTCCGAATGGATTAGACCATTTTTCATCTGTTAGGAAGGTCTTATCCGTGAGAGTTTTCATGAAGGCTATCAGATCTGCTTTTTCCTGATTAGAGAATCCAAAACCTGGTGGCTCAATAAATATATTCCATTCATTTTCCACAATCCCTTCAGAATAATGATCTACAACTTCCTGCAAAGATTGAAATCGCCCATCATGCATATAAGGTGCAGTGAGCTCTATATTCCTAAGAGTTGGCAATTTGAACAAATTATCGAAACTTTCGTCCCATTCACCTGCTCCTCTGTCGTCTGGATCTACTGGCAGGCCATTATTAAAAACAAACGGGAAAATTTCTAAAAGAGTAGTACTAGGCACATTAAACCCAATGAATGCGGACACCTCTGAACCTTGAACATGACAAGTAGAACAATTTGTAAATAAATCCTTTCCTCTTAATTCTTGTAGTGAGAAATTCTCAAAGTTATTGTTTGCCCCTTCATCAAATTTAGAATTGAAGGTTACCATTGATTTTATAAATTGTGTCAATGCTTCAGCGATTCTATCCTCTGTCACCTCACTATCACCATAAGCCTTAGCAAAAAGGTCAGGGTAATAATCTGTGTCGGATAACTTAATGGCAATCTCTACAAAGTTGGCCCCTATTTCGTTTTCATCTCTGAGTGGAAGGCCTATCATTTCATTCAGCTCATGGGCTCTCATATCCCACGCAAAGTGATCTTGATTAGACCAGCCTAGGTCATTAAGATGCATGGAATTCCGTTTAGTCAGGGCATTTACACCATCGCTAAAAGCTTTATTCTCTGTAAATGACAGAGCTTGGTCATGACAGGTAGCGCATGAAATACTTTCCATAGCGGAAAGTTTTTCATCATAAAAGAGTACTCTACCGAGGGTAGCAATGTCATTGGAAATCTCAATTTTCAGTTGACTAGTATCCACGAATGAACTATATCCGGTACTAGGATCAGTAGGTTCGGGAGACAGATGTGATGGGAATGTAATATCATCATAATCAAAAGGTACATCAGGTAAGACAGGCGAATCACCTACTACAGTCATAATAAAACTGCTCTGATGATCTTCTGAGAAATTAGATAAAAAGAAAACTGTTCCTAATAACAGGAGTGGAATGAATATCTTGAAATACTTCATAACTAATGGAATTTAGAAATTGTACTAACTATAAT
>CAYNJK010000135.1:0-8687 GCA_964397575.1 uncultured Saprospiraceae bacterium | reverse complement strand
ATGGTTTATGGATTATGGTTTGTGGATGTGGGAATATGGATTATGGTTTGTGGATGTGGGAATATGGTTTGTGGATGTGGGAATATGGATTATGGATTATGGTTTAGGGTTTGTGGTTGTGGATTGTGATTTATGGTTTGTGGATTATGGTTTGTGGATTGAGGTTTATGGTTTATGGTTTTTTTTGAAATCAAAGTCTCATTTACTTAATATTCCTCCTAATCCGACTCAGAGAAGTAGGTGTTACGCCTATGTAAGAGGCCAGGTATTTCTGTGGGATCCTTTGCAAATACTTTGGCTGACCAGCCAGATTGAGATATCTGGTCTCGGCTGTATCTTTTTGTAAGGCGGTAAATCTTTGCAGCAGATTCAGAATGACATCTTCCCAGAAAGAACGCATGATGGTTTCCATTTCAGGATGACTCTTATACAAATTTTGGAGATCTGACTTATTCAGTGAAAGGTATTCTGTATCCTCTATAGCTTCTATAAAATATTGTGTTGGCTGTCCACTTAAAAAGCTTGATAGCTCGATAGCAGAATTGTCTTCAAAAGAAAACCAAACTGTAATTTCCACCTCTCCTGTTATGTAGTACAGGCGTAAGCAGCCCTTTTGGACAAAGTATATCTGACTGCATATCTGTCCTTGCTTGAGCAGAGTCTTACCCTTCTTGACGGTATTTGATTTGAGCTTACTTTTCAGTTGGGCCAAAGCCTCGGGAGAGATTTTGCCATACTGCTCAAAGAAATTCATAAAAAGCGAATGTGTTGTTTTGTGACGCTAATTAGATTTTGATGATACTGAGTTAAGCATCGATATTGGCATACACCGCATTCTCCTCTATGAACTTACGTCGTGGAGGTACTTCCTCTCCCATAAGCATAGAAAAGACATTATCAGCTTCTAAGGCGTCCATTATAGTGACTTGATTAAGCGTTCTTCTTGTAGGATCCATTGTCGTTTCCCATAGTTGCTCATCATTCATCTCACCCAGACCTTTGTATCTCTGGATTTTGACAGAGTTGTCGTCCTCTTTTCCACCGCTATACTCCATGACCAAAGCTTTTCTTTCTTCCTCATTCCAAGCATATGCTGCTTTCTTACCTTTTTTGACCTGATACAAAGGAGGTGCTGCTATATAGACATAGCCCTGCTCTACAAGCTCTCGCATATACCTAAAGAAGAAAGTAAGTATCAAGGTACTAATGTGGCTACCATCTACATCGGCATCACACATGATGACTATTTTGTGATATCGCAGCTTTTCTATATTGAGAATACGTTCGCCTTCTTTGTCTTCTATACTTACACCGAGAGCGGTAAACATGTTTTTAATTTCCTCATTCTCGTAGATTCTGTGCTCCATTGCTTTTTCTACATTGAGAATCTTACCTCTTAGAGGCAGTATCGCTTGGAAGTGTCTGTCTCTCCCCTGCTTGGCTGTACCACCGGCAGAATCTCCCTCCACTAGGAATATCTCTGACTCCGCAGGAATTTTGGATGAGCAATCTGAAAGCTTCCCAGGCAATCCTGTACCTGTCAGTACATTCTTTCTCTGGACCATCTCACGAGCCTTACGAGCTGCATGTCGTGCCGTAGCCGCGATGATGACCTTGTCGATAATCATTTTAGCCTTCTTTGGATTTTCCTCTAGATAGTGGCCAATGGCCTCACCGACGGCTCTAGAAACGATACCGGTAACTTCTGAGTTACCTAGTTCACCTTTGGTTTGTCCTTTGAACTGTGGTTCAGGAACTTTTACAGAAACGATAGAGGTGAGTCCTTCTCTAAAGTCTTCTCCCGATACTTTGAATTTTAATTTACTGAAAAGTCCATTTTCGTCTGCGTACTTAGCAAAAACTCTATTGACTGCTCTTCGGAATCCAGCGACATGGGTACCTCCTTCTGTAGTTCGTATATTGTTTACAAAGGAGTGGACATTTTCTGAGTAGCTGCTATTGTATTGCATGGCAACTTCTACTTCTACGTTTTCTTCTTTGCCTTCTACATAGATAGGTGAGTCTATAATCGCAGTACGTGACTGGTCTATGTATTTTACAAATTCTATAAGTCCACCTTCAGAATAGAAAGTTTCTTTTTTCTTCTTGCCTTCTTTTCCTTCCTGAGCCTCTCTTTGATCTTCTAGATTTATGGTTAGACCTTTATTAAGAAAAGACATCTCTCTAAATCTGATTGCCAGCACCTCATACTTGTATTCTAAAGTATCAAAAATCTCAGCATCAGGAGAATAAGTTATAATCGTACCCGTGACATCTGTAGAACCTGCTTCTACAACTTCAGTTTGTGGTTTCCCTTGAGAGTATTCTTGAGTATAGATCTTTCCACCTCTATGTACTTCTGCTTTGAGCATAGTCGATAACGCATTGACACAAGAGACACCGACACCATGCAGACCACCGGAAACTTTGTAGGTATCTTTATCGAACTTTCCACCAGCATGTAAGACAGTCATAACAACTTCTAGAGCTGACTTTTGCAATTTCTCATGCATTCCTACAGGTATTCCTCTACCGTTATCTTTTACCCTTATGGAGTTATCGGCAAGAATGGTGACATCTATCGTATCACAATGCCCTGCCAAGTGCTCATCTATAGAGTTATCTACTACCTCCCAGACCAAATGGTGCAGACCTTTAGAGTCTGTAGTACCGATGTACATCCCTGGCCTTTTTCTTACGGCTTCCAGACCCTCTAGCGCCTGGATATTATCCGCACTATACTCCGTTTTCTTCTTATTGTTCTCGCTCATATTCTATATCAAGATTAACTCATTAAAGGTACAAAAAAAGCAACGTTTTATGGCCCTTATCAGTCTCTAATTCATTCAAAATGAATGTTTTCTGCAGCCCTATCATAACAAATTTATGATGGCTAAAGTCCCTTAAAACAGAAGAAAGGTCAGATTAATAGTGAATCTTAACCAAATTGAGCTCATTATTGGATTCGCTGGGTACGATGAGCTCTACATTACTTACCTGGACAGCATCTTTAAACCTCAGTTTCAGCTGTTCGTCATCTGTGCTTAGAAGGCTATTTCTAGCTACTTTTCCTGCAGGATCTAGCAAGTATTCGCTGACCGTATTGTCCCTTTTTATTTCATCATTGTAGA
Source organism: uncultured Saprospiraceae bacterium (assembly GCA_964397575.1). Classification (GTDB taxonomy): domain Bacteria; phylum Bacteroidota; class Bacteroidia; order Chitinophagales; family Saprospiraceae; genus RFSX01. The sequence continues at coordinate 5,556 of CAYNJK010000135.1, read as the reverse complement.
TAAGATGCATTCTGGATGGGGTCTTCATCACATAATATGAGGAGAAGATTGCGTTATCATCTTGAGAGAACTGTTTCTTGTAGAGAATTCGGGACCAATCTACTTCCATCTGAGGATTAATACTAATGACTATGATGTCTTCATTGTAATAATCTACCCAGCCGCCTCTCAGACCAGACCCTCTGCTGTCATAGCCTGTAGCATAAGAGGATCTTCGGGAATATTCTTTGGCCAGTTCCATCATTACTAGTACACCTCCATCGTTTCTCTTGACAACATTATTCATACTAAAGCTTTCAAAGACTTTATTCTTTTTTCTTTTGGTTCTAGAAACTTCTTCTACTAGCTGCTCCGTAAACGGAATAAAATTGACCTGCTCTCTTTCCTGGATTGCGTTTAGCGCTTTGGACATCAGATAGACTCCTTCTGGCTCTTTGGCTTTTTTCATAGAATAGAGACCCGTTACTATTATCTTATTGTTTATGTTGTCATAATCAAAATAAGTATCGCGCCTGATCTTATCTCCAAAATCTATTTCACTTAGAAATGAGCTGCCATTAGAAACTTTGTAATAAAAAACAGAAGGGTTATTCTTACTCTCTTTGCCACTATTAGAATACCTGTCATAGAAAGTCATGATGAGGTTACCCTGATTGGTCAGAATAATATCATTCAGTTTTTTACGTATGTCTATGTTCTTAGTAAACTCTATCTTTTTTGAGTAGACCAGTCTATTATATTCATTATCATACAGATAAAAGTGAAAACGAAATTTCGAATCCAACGTATAGATAAGAATCTTACTCTTATCCTCTGAGAGCACCGTAGTGATACGTTGCTTGATCTCTTTTTTGGGGATTTTGGTAATGGTGTTACTATCTACAAGGGAGACTTTATGGTCGTATCTCCGCATCTTTACATGCATGGTGTCCTTTTCGAGATAGCTATAAATAAATTGGAACATAGTATCTAATCCTACGGTACTGATTATGTCCGATTTTTTCTTTTCGAAGATGAGTTCCGAGTGCTGAGTATGCTCCATAAATTCATTGAAGACATCCACCTCCTTCATAAAGCCCTTATCTCTGTAGACGATATATCTGTTATTTATCTTACCCAATAACTCATAGGCATAGTAGTTCCTTATAGACAGTTCTGAGGAGATACTGACCTCCTGTGCCTCCAACTGGATATTCCCCATAAAGGCGAAGAGAGTGCAGGCTGCAATCCATGTATTTAGTCGTACTTTCAGTTCTCTGCTTATTACATTATGTATAGCTAAGAAACGTAATCTTAGGGTAGTATATTTGGCATTTAGCAAAAGAATAAAAATACACATAGTTTCTAACTCCCAAGTAAATAGGATGTCGTCAAAACAACTAATAGAATGTGTCCCAAATTTCAGTGAAGGGGCTGATAAATCAATACTGCAGGCCATTGCACAAGAAATATCAAGTGTAGAAGGTGTAAAACTCCTGGACATGGACCCTGGGAAAGCTACAAATAGGACAGTATTTACCTTTGTAGGCCCTCCAAATCAAGTGATAGAAGCAGCTTTTCTGGCAATTAAGAAGGCCGGGGAGCTTATCGACATGTCGATGCATAAGGGCGAGCATCCCAGAATGGGTGCGACAGATGTCTGCCCACTTATTCCTATAGCCAATATCAGCATGGAAGAAACTGTGCAATATGCGGAGCAGCTGGGCGCAAGAGTTGGATCAGAACTAGGTATTCCAGTCTATTTGTATGAAGCAGCAGCCAAAAAAGCAGATAGAAAAAACCTTGCCGTCATCAGATCTGGCGAGTATGAAGGACTAGCCAAAAAGATGCAAGATCCCAACTGGAAACCAGATTATGGCCCAGAAACATTCAATGCGAGATCAGGGGCCACAGTTATAGGTGCAAGGGATTTCTTAGTCGCCTATAATGTCAATCTCAACACAACTTCTGTCAGAAGAGCCAATGCCATCGCCTTTGACATCAGGGAAAATGGACGTGTAAAAAGAGACGGACATCCTATCACTGGAAAAATAGTAAGAGACGCAGAAGGCAATGCACTCAGAGTACCCGGCCTGCTAAAATCGGTGAAAGCCATAGGCTGGTACATCGACGAATACGGCGTCGCTCAAATTTCTATGAATCTTACTGACATCAATGTCACCACTCTGCATGAAGCCTTTGAAGCTACAGTCAGTTGTGCTCAAAAAAGGGGAATAAGAGTAACTGGCTCAGAATTAGTGGGTCTGGTTCCAAAAAAAGTGCTGGTCAATGCAGGAAAATATTTTCTCAAGAAACAGAATCGCTCCGTAGGCATTTCAGAACAAGAGATTATCAAGATAGCTGTAAAATCATTGGGTCTAGATGAATTACGACCTTTTGACCCACATAAGAAGGTTATCGAGTATCTTTTAGACGATCCAGCAGCGTCTCCCTTAGTAAAAAAATCACTGAGTGGATTTGCTGATGAAACCGCTTCTGAGAGTCCTGCGCCTGGTGGAGGTAGTATCGCCGCTTACACAGGTGCCTTAGGCGCCGCACTTGGTATCATGGTCGCCAATCTTTCTGCGCATAAAAGAGGCTGGGATGAAAAGTGGGCCTATTTTTCCGATTTAGCAGAGAATGGTCAAAACATCAAGGATAGACTAATCGACTTGGTAGATGAAGACACCGAAGCTTTCAATAAAATCATGTCTTCGATAAGAATGCCTAAAAGCAGCCCCGAAGAAAAACAAGCTAGAAAAGCAGCTATAGCGGCTGCGACAAGAAATGCCATCGAAGTCCCCCTTAGGGTTATGAAAACAGCTATGGAATCCTACCCTTTATTGGATTTAATGGCCAAAGAAGGCAACCCAGCTTCCGTTTCTGACGCCGGGGTAGGTGCCTTGTGTACACATGCTGCAGTCCATGGCGCTTATCTCAATGTACTTATCAATTGTGCAGGTTTTGAAGATGAAAACTATTCTAAGCAGAAGATTTCTGAAGCCAAAGCCCTAGTTGCCGAATCTGAAGACAGAAGAAAGTCTATAGTAGCAAAGGTAGAAGAGGTGATCACTAGCTAATTAGTTTCTGATTTATAGACCTTGATACTATCCGATGGCTAAATCATATCAGGAATTTCTCGCAAACATAGGTCCTATGCAAGCAGAGGTCATTGCCTACTTAGACCAGCAATTTACTACTATAGAAGGAGTAGCTAGGAAAATGAGGTATAGCATCCCCTTCTATGATTATAATAGTTGGATCTGTTACTTAAACCCTCTCAAATCATCAGGGGTAGAACTATGTTTTCTAGAAGGTGTCAAAATGACTGAATCATTTCCTATTTTGGACCTCAAAGGCAGAAAAATGGTAAGTGGCCTTAGCATAGACGTAAATGATGATCTTCCGATAGATTTGATTTTAGATATGATAAATCATGCGATTAGTCTAAATAACTAGACTTTCTCATATTAAAAGTGTAATTACTACAATATCTATATAACTACCTGATAATCATGTAGATACGTTAAGTCCCTCAAAAATTTTACCGAAGCTTTAGTAGTCTTCTTTATAGTTTTAGAATTTACTTGACTATAATTGCATAATTATAATGAATGGCTGATCTAACTAGCCTAAAAGGTCAACACGGGGAAATGAGTAATTGTACGAAAGCGGTAGAAAACATTACTGAATTGGTAGCTAAAACACCAATGGTGAAGCTCCAAAAACTGAGTTCTGAGCTAAATTGCAATGTATACGCAAAAGTAGAGGGTTTCAACCCAGGAAACTCTGCAAAAGATAGGTCAGCTCTATATATGATAGAGCAAGCCGAGAAAAAAGGATTTATAAAAGAGGGATCTACTATCATAGAAGCCACATCAGGCAATATGGGATTCAGTATTGCCATGATTTGCTCTATCAAAGGCTACAAATGCATACTTACGGTAAAAGACAGTTCTTCTAAGGAAAAACTGGCTATGCTAAAAGCTATGGGGGCTAGAATAATATTGTGTCCTGCTGATGTCGATAGCCAAAGTCCATTATCCTATTATAAAAGAGCAGAAAAACTGTCTCTAGAGATAGAAAACTCTTACTACCTCAACCAAAATTACAACGCAGAAAACTCAGCAGCACATTACCACTCTACTGGACCAGAAATATGGGCTCAGACCGGTGGCAACATCACTCATTTTCTATGTGCGGGTGGAACCTGCGGAACCTTAGTAGGTTCTGGTAGATTCCTCAAGGAACAAAACCCTAAAGTAAAAATCATAGGTGTAGATGCCTACGGTTCAGTTTTACAGAAATTTCACGAACAAGAAGTTTTTGATGAAAATGAAATCTACAGCAAGAAAGTAGAAGGACTGGGAAAGGATATCATAGGTGCCAACTACGACAGGTCTGTCATAGATAAATTTATAAAAGTTACTGACAAAAACTCTGCTCTACAAGCAAGAGAAGTCTGCAGAAATGAAGGCTTATTTGTGGGTTATTCCGCTGGAAGCACTTGTCAGGCACTCAGAAAAATCTCCGGCATACTAAAGCCAACTGACACAGTTGTTCTTTTGTTTTCTGACCATGGTTCTAGATATCTATCTAAGATCTATAACGATCAATGGATGGAGGAACAAGGATTTATCAGAAAGAGAACTCTAGCTGCGGTCTAGCTTCTATTTTTTTAATTTTCTTGGTCTTTTAAAGATAGGAACCGTACTACAGGGTTCTCCGAACATTATACTTTGTGCATAAGGCTTTAGTTTTGAGGTAAGAGCTGCATAAGCAGCCGCAGGAACTGGCTTGTTGCTACATCCTTTTATTACAACTCTTTTCTCATCATACTTAGCTGCGTCTAATTTTTCTATAAGATTGGTATAGTAGTGAATGAGGTACTCTTGCTGGGTGCCGTTGTATACATAGCTGGCTATCCCTGTCAGATAGTTATTGATGAGCATATAAGCCCAGATAGGAATGATGGCATCATTAGACTGGTATACCAAAACGACTTTGTCTCGATAACTGTCCCAGTCTATTTCTTTTAGTGCCGACCTGAATTCTTTTTCCCTTAATATGAGCTCCTTAAAGAGGAACTGTTTCAGATCTATTTCCACTATAGCTTGAGCAGGGTAATGATCTTCGAGATTAAATACCTCTATACCACTATTGGCTACTCTATTGACCAAAGGTTTTATTTCGTGCTCTTTTTCTGACACTAATCAGCTTTTAGTTATTGTAATAAGTGAAATCTTGCTAAGCTAACAAGGATTTTATCCTTAACGTTCATTCAGTGGGTTACTCTTCCTCATCCAAGGCGTTCACTGACTGCTGCATATCGGGACTTACCGGTTCTTCCTCTGATATTAGTGGTGGTTCCACTAGTTCTTCTGCTTGAGCAACTTTATGTTCTTCATTGGTGAGCTCCTTCTCGGATTTCTCTGCTGATGATTCCTCCATAGGATTTTTTGGAGTAGTAGCTGAAGGCTCTTCTTTCGCTAAACTTTCTGTAGGACCTTCCACAATGGCATTCTCTGATGCGTCTAACAATGATAGGTCAGAATCCTTTTGCTCTTCAGATGGAGT
>CAYNJK010000134.1:0-8792 GCA_964397575.1 uncultured Saprospiraceae bacterium | reverse complement strand
AAGTCAAAATCCACAACCACCTTCTCCGTCAACGGTAAGGCCTGACAAGTTAATATATATCCGTTATCTATCTCCTCTTGTTCTAGTCCATAGCTGACCCCCATTTCCACTTCTCCTTCTATCAGTTTTGCTCTGCAGGTACAGCATACGCCACCCTTACATGCATAGGGCAAATCAGCAGCATTATTCAGTGCAGCATCTAAGATATTATCGCCTCCAAGTGCTAAATCAAAGTTCATAGTTTTACCACCTTCTTTCAGTGTCACCGCACAACTCTTTCCCTTTATTTTTTCAGCAACCGCTTTACTTAATTTCGGCTTATCGCCTGACGATGTAAATAATTCAAAGTGAATAGAGGATTCATCTACATGCTTCTGGACAAGAAAATCTTTGATAAGAAAGATCATTGCTTCTGGACCACATATAAAATACTCATCTATCTGATCCGTCGTGCAAATGGTTTTGAAAATAACATCCAACTTGTCATTATCTATGCGACCATTAAATAATTCGACTGATCTATTTTGCTTGGTCAGAAAATGAAAAATTTCGAATCGGTCCATGTACTGATTCTTCAACGCTTCTAATTCTTCCTTAAGAATGATCGAAGAAACTGTCTGATTTATATAAAAGAGTTTGAAAGATGCTTTGGGCTCGCTCTGAAGATGGGTCTTGATAATAGAATACATCGGTGTAATTCCTGACCCAGCGGCAAAGCATACATAGGATTTTTGTTTTTCCGTGTCTACCTCAACATAAAATTTGCCATTAGGTGGGAGGCTTTCTAGTGTATCTCCGACCTTTAGTTCTTCATTTGCGTAAGTAGAAAACCTTCCATGTGACACTTGCTTAATGCCGACTCGTAATTCTTTATCCAGCGGGGAAGAGCAAAGGGAATAAGATCTCTGCACCGATTCTCCATCGATAGACTGCTTTAGGGTAAGATATTGCCCTTGTTTGAATTCAAAATGCTGGGTATCTGCAGTAGCAGGCTCCAAGGATACAAGAACACAATCCTCTGTTGTTTTCTTGATATCTGAGACTTTTAATTTATAAAATAACGCCATGAGTCTATAAAACTAACAATTGTTAGTTTGATAAACAAGCAAAGGCCGTTTGAGTTCATAGCAAAAACCCAAAAGACTGAGCATCAGCAATATAAATCTCTGTGAAAGCGCTATTTGAGACCATGCAACAGGCTTTGTGCCAAGCCCATTTTAAGTGCGGAAACAGATTTTGTATTATATTTCGAATACCAAGAGTACAGCCATCGTAGCGAGGAGAGAATAGAAAACAATGCGACATCGGTATCCAGAGAACTCTTCTCATCTTCTTCGAGATATGCTGCCAAGATATGCTTAAAATCTTTCTCATAATCATCTCTCAAACCCAAAAATTCTTTCAGCTGCGGTTCTACCAAATGGACCCATTCACTTGGAATAAGAGAAATGGCATCGGTGTGACTGACCGTAATATCCACATGTAAATCAATTAGCTTTTCTAATTTTTGCAAGTTAGAAACATCAAGATCATTGATCTCTTGTATTCCATCCGTAAAAAGTTGTGCGATCTCCAGCAGTAATTCACGGAGTATTACTTGTTTAGATGAAATGTGATTGTATAGACTTGCCGCTTCGATTCCAGTATCCCTAGCAATGTCACGCATGGTTGTAGCTTGAAATCCTTTCTGCCTGAATAGCTTTGCGGATACAGCCAATATTTGTTCTTTTCTACTGATAGCCATTATAATCTAAAGTCTGTTTAAAATTTATAAGTCGGTAAAAAAAGAAAAAATAGACAACAATAAGACTATAGCTTATGGATTTAAAAAATGGGTTCGTTCTAAGACAATTGTATAACCTCAGTAATCTCTTCTAACGAAACGTCTAAGAAATGTTGTGCTAGCGCTTCAAGTTGGCTGGCAGGTGCTTCGAAATGACAAGTAATTTGTGAATGAGAAGCACTTTCATTTGGCTCCAATGCTAGTGCAGGAGAAGAGGTTTCTAATTCGTAAAATTGTCCAAATTCAGACCCTCCATCTTCTAGTGGACCATCATTATAAGAGTTGCTCACATCACCCTTATATGGTTCCTCTTGGTGCTTCCAAAGTGAATTGACATAGTCATGCATGCCTTCTGGTTTACTGAACTTGACTATGGTCAATATGGAATTTGCTGCATCATAGGAACCGAGAATATCTTTTGCGCGATAGGGAGATAACCCAATTTTACTTCTGTGCTTTGCATCTCCTGAAAAGAAAAGCACCTTTTCTTTTACTACCAATCTATCTGAGGGTACTTTCCCAAAATAATCATCAGTGACACTTTTGCCTAGTAGTTCTTCTGTGCCATGATGAAAAGGAATCACTACCGTATTTGCATCCGAGGCATTATACATTCCTAACAACCAGATAGACAATAAACCAGTTTCTTTTTTCCATGCTGCTGCACCGATATTGGTTAAGCTATTTGATGATAGATAAGCAACACATTGCAGGTCTGATGGAATAGTTACACCAAGGTGATTTTGAATAGCAGCCTGCGACAACAACTCAATTTTCCGATTTATTTTTAATTTGAATTCGAATCCAGCATAATTTTTAATAGATGCCATTTTCTCGAATGAGGCAGAATTGGCTGTACTGGCGACCAGCGGATAATCATCCAAATCAATCAATCTTGGCGTATGCCAATTGTCTAGATCAAAACTAGATCCTTTCTCAAAGAACAAAGCAAATTGACCACCTTCTGGACCCAGCCAAAATCGTTCTTCTCCTCCATAGACATTCATTTTTTTTGAGATAACACCTGAGGTAAAGTGTGCCCTATTTATCCACCCATAGCTGCGCCCTTGATCTCCATTGGCACTACTGGTCAAGACCCTGCCTTGCAGAGCACCTGCAACTAATAATCTTCCCTTACCACCAGGCTGGACAAGCTCTGTAACTGGAATGTAAGAGCTCACAAAATCTCTATCCTCGCCATAGCTAGTATATTTATTCAAGATATAACTGCTTTTGTGTAAGGTCGTAAAATTAGTCAAAAGCTAAAGAGAAGCAATATTTTTAACCATAGCAACGAACAATAATAAGAAGAGATTTCTAACTTTAGCCCAGCACGAAAGATGTAAATAGAAAATACTTACAATTGGACAGAATTAAATCTCTACAATTTTTTTTCACTTCACTAATCATTGTCTGCTTTTGTTGCAACAATTCATTTACTCTCAGGCCAGTGACCTTTGGTGAGTTCGAATCATTTGTAGATGCCACTGATTACGTTACTGATGCCGAAAAATATGGTTGGTCTATCGTACAGCAAAACGTCTTTGACTTTATAACCGCAGATTCTGTGAACTGGAGAAAACCTGATGGAATCAATATTGTAGAAAATACACAGCTACCCGTTACGCAAGTGAGTTATAATGATGCTATGGCTTATTGCAAATGGTCAGATACAAGATTACCGAGTTATAAAGAATACTGGGAGCTAGTTAAGGACGACAACCGCGCTATCGTTTCAGACTACCTCCTGCCCATCTCAGAAGTAGATGCAGTAAATATAGTTGGCAATGTGTGGGACATCACTGCCACTACCGAAGGTATCAATGTAAGAATTGCTGGGGGTTCACTTTTCTGCTCAGAACAAACTTGCAATGGTACTGTAGAGGAAAGAGAACTCTATGTGGATAAGGAAACTGGCAATTTGCATATAGGGTTTAGTGTCATAGAACAATAGCTTACACCTTCTCAACTAATCTGCATCTAAGTCTAGAACATACCACTCTAGCTCTTCATAGTCCAGATTTTTCCTTCTACCCAACTCTTGTGGGGCATAATGTTCTGCTAGATAATCCAGAATCTTAGGCTCATTGACACCAAGGTCGTGCAATCCTTGTGTTTCTTGCATCCACACGATCATATTTTTCCAGCCTTGCCTGGTTGCTCTGTTCTGTATAATAAGCTTAGAAGAATGACAAGAAGTGCAAGCACCAATTATAAGCTTTAGGTTTTCGTCATTCTTAAGACCAGTTTTTACATGAATACCATTTTCTACCAGATCCCAGTCGTCTGCTCTTTCTTGCTTTCGGAACTGGGCTCTCTTATTTCCCAAAGCCAATAGTTGCTCATCCGTGTACTTAGGTTTATCAAGATAAGCATGAATAGTAGAACCCAAAACCAAATAGGCTAAGCACATAATTGCTGAAATTGCAAGGAAGTTAAGCAAGAGCACAAGGGCACTCCACATACCAGCCGTATCATGATTCTCAGGTATCTGCATCAGACGACTTTTATTGCGATCCGATGACAGGCATTGTTCAGGTAGCCTTTGGGGTTCCATCCGGGCAACAACATAGGCTGAGTCTGATTATCCGTATCTGTAGCCCTGGCCCAAACTTCATAATAGCCCTTTTCTGGAAACCTAATTTTGGCTTCAAATTGCTGCCAAGCATACTTATTTGCAGAGCTAGAAATATTACATTCTGTCCAGTTCTTACCAAAGTCTATGGAGTACTCTACCTTAGATATTGCTACTGAGGAAGTCCATGCATGTCCCATGATAGGCAAGTCCTTATTTAATGATATCGTCGCCCCTGTTTTAGGAAAAGTGATAAGAGACTTTACAGGCATATTTTCTATAATACACATATCCTCATCCGCAACTTTAGAACCTGGCATGACGGGCTTACATGGTACGCGATAGGAAGCACCTTTCATCTTCTGACCATCATGCACCTTATTTCTTATTAAAATTCTTTCTAGCCACTTACCTGAGCAAGAAGCGGGGTATCCACCGAAAACCAAACGCAGAGGATATCCATTTAGCAGTGGCAAGTCTCTATCATTCATGGACCAAGCTATCATACTTTCGTCCTCCATGGCTTTCTCTATAGGGACTCCACGACTTATAGGATCTTTCTCAGGATCTCCAGACAAGTGGTTGTCTGCCCCATAGTATCCCAGATAGACGGCATTAGATTTTATTCCGACATCTTCTAGTACTTCTCTTAGCCTTACACCAGTCCATGTAGCACAACCGACTGCTCCTGTAGACCATTGATTGCCTTTGGCTGGAGGATTAAATTCTTTTCTCCCATTACCACCACATTCCAAAGTAAGATTGTAACTAACAGTTTCGAATTTTGATTGTAACTCATGTATAGAATAGGATTTCTTACTTTTTGCAGATTCTCCTTCTATTGTGAGTTGCCAGTTTGCAACATTGATATCAGTGGGTGGTATACCGTTGTTTCTCACGAAGAAAAAATCATTAGGCGTCAGAGCCTCATTCAGCAAATGTGCAGGAGCTTCCATGTTAATAGGTCGGTCATTTAAGACGACCATCTGTGGATTTTTTCCGGGGAAAGATTGGCCCTCAGAATCTAAACCAACAAGGGCCATACCTGCCGGTAAGTTCTTTGCAAATACTACTTTAGAGCCTAGAACAGAAACAGCAGTGTAGACTAAGGCATTTTGTAAAAATTTTCTTCGCTTGGACATAACTGTTAATTGACGCGATTGTAATCGCCGGCTTTGTAACTTTTCTTTGGAATAACTCCTAAAGTAATCTGCTCGGCAAAATTATCAGGAAAATCTTCAACCCCCGGAAAGCCCAACTTTATTTCTCTGCCGTTATGTGGTATGTAGGCTGTCTTAAATAAATAGTCCCATACTGATAGTGTCAAAGCAAAATTTACTCCATAGCGTCTTTCTTCTGGCAGGTCATAGGAATGGTGCCAAATATGCATCTCAGGACTATTAAAAATATATTTCATAATAGGGCCAACAACAAAATACCCTGTAAGAGCAGCTCCGCCTATAATTAAAATCGAACTCAGTAACGCAGGATTAGCAACAAGAGTGAAACCTAGCAAGCTCTGACTAATTATAACTCCAACAAATCCAAGCACCAGCCCTCCTGTTATCCGATGATCTACAGAGATATTAGAATGATTATAGTGCCCCCATGCCAAGGTAAAAATGTGTATTATGAAAAAGTCATGTAGACCTATTCCTAAAAGTGCCAATGGTATATATTCTAAAGTTCGGTACACAATATTTTCCATCCAGTGATATCTCAAATGTGCTGCAAAACCCATCTGCTCTACTGAATGATGCACTTGATGAAATTGCCACAACCAATCAGACTTGTGTAATAACCTGTGCACCCACCATTGTACGAAATCACGAACAACAAATCCCGTTAATAAAATCAACCAAACGGGCCAGGCATTCATAGGATTCATAGCTTGCAAATCAAAACCTCCAGCTATGAATTTTATACCATCATTAAATAAATTGACGACTACATCGGATGCAGCATTATAGATTATCAGGGAAAAGAGAAAAAAATTGAAAAACATATAAAACCCATCCAACCAAAAATCCTTTCTCAAAATTGCTTGCTTTTTCCTCCATGGCACTACTACTTCTAACAAGAAGAAAAACAATGAAACAGCAATTAACCAGTAGAAATAATTCTTGAATGAAGGGTGGGTTATTTCATGCCAAAGATAGCCAGCATATCCTGCATAACCATTTAAAAATATATCTATGTATTTAGTCATTGTATCAAACTAAGTTTTAAAGAGTCTTCAATTATTTTAAACTCACTTTCACCGCACAATTTTTGCAGAGGTACTGTCTCATCCTGAGTATGTCTATAAGTCCATTCTATCCAAGAACCATCGTAGTTCTTTACATTCTCATAGCCAAGTACTTTTTTCAGTACATAATAACTATGAGAAGTCCGTGAGCCACTGTGGCAATAGAGAATTATGTGCTTGTCTTCAGTTATACCATTGGATTCTAAGTCGTGACGCAGATCTTGTTCAGATTTAATCCGATGATCTCCTTTGAGATCAGCAAGCATAGACCAGTTCTGATGTACCGCAGTTGGAATGGAACCTCTGTCAAAGGCCCCCTTCTTATAAGCAAACAATTCTCCATCCTTTACAAAAGGTGCACCTCTGAATTCATAATTTTCTCTGGTGTCTATAAGTAGAGTAGTAGAATCTGAGATGGCGGCCCTAACATCTTCATAGGTAGCAATTATCTTCTCATTAAAATAGGTTGCCAGTTTGTAGTCGCTTTTTTGTCTAACTTCTGCGTCTCCAGTCTTGATGGGCAATCCGTTTTGTTTCCAATGCTCTAATCCTCCATTGATAATTTTATAATCAGCAAAACCATATAGGTCCAGCACCCAGGCAAATCTTAAGGCATCTACATTGGCCTTGGCATCATAAAGAAGAAGTGTCTTGCCATTCATAAAACCAAACGATTGTAATAAATCCTCCAACTTCCCTCTCTCAGGAATCAAGCCTCCATATGGTTCAGTCTTATCAGAAGCATAATCTGGTCTCCAGATATTCATAGCCTGAGGTAAATGTCCTTTTTCAAATACCTTTTCTTTTGATACTTGAACAGGAATATACTTTTCAGAATGAGTTTTCAATAACTCATGTGCTTGCTGAACTGTCAATAAATTTGTGGCTGTGATATCTGCTTTGTCAGATGAATACTCGTCTATGTCAGTCGAATACGCTTCCTTTGGCTCAATCTCTTGTTTACAGGCCATTATGGCACAACAACAAATTACAAATCCTATAAGTAGTTGTCGCATAGTGCTCTAGTGTGGCAGGTGATTTCTGAGTAAACCATACACATAGGTGCCCATGACTGCGCTAAAGATCACCAGCAGCATAGACCATACGCCATGTCCTACAATCGTAAACATAGGTCCTGGACAAGCACCTGTCATCGCCCAACCCAAGCCAAACAAAGTGCCACCTATTAGGTATCGTGCCACACCGCTATTCTTATCTTTAAATTCTATTTCGTCACCAGCTACTGTTTTGACTTTCATTCTTTTAAGAGCTGTAGTAACTAAAGCACCTAGTATAACTGCTGTTCCTATAATACCATACATATGAAAGCTTTCGAATCTAAACATCTCTTGCATTCGATACCAACTCACTGCTTCAGACTTTGTTGTTACTATTCCAAAGAATATTCCTGTCAAACTATATTTTAGATATTTCATTGCTACTTATTAGAGGGTTAACAATTGAGGCAAGACCAACCAAGTCATCGTAAGTCCTCCTATAAAAAATCCTATCACTGCGATCAGTGAAGGCAACTGAAAATTAGACAAGCCACTGATTGCATGACCAGAAGTACAACCTCCTGCATATCTAGTACCAAAGCCTACAAGAAATCCACCACCCACAAGCAAGAAGAGATTTCTAAGTAAAGAACCATTCCCCAAAGCGTATATTTCAGAAGGCACATATCCCAATCCGTCTGAAATCTCTTGCGGCATTGTGATACCCAGCTTACTCAAGTGACTTTGGGTGCTTGCAGATATCTGAACTGGCTCTGGGCTGGTCAGATAAGTAACTGCTATATAGCCTCCTACGATAGCACTAAAAATAAACACCAAATTCCAAATTTGTTTTCTCCAATCAAATTTAAAAAACTCGACGTGGCTACCAGCACCTCCTATGGCACACAAGGTACGCAGATTAGAAGAGGCACCGAAGCTTCCACCAAACCACAGCAACAAAAACATTACAAAAACAATCATAATCCCAGATACCGACCAGTGCCAAGGCTGGGAAATCACATCTACTACATTCATATTATCAGATATTTATTATAAACTCTTTAATCAATTATATTCCTACATAGTAGTAGGACATACGTAGTTTGTTCTCGGTAGTTTACTTTCTTTTATTGCTTTAAAGCCACCTTCTACTTCATAAAAATCATGATAACCTCTGGCCTTTAAAAT
>CAYNJK010000133.1:0-8888 GCA_964397575.1 uncultured Saprospiraceae bacterium | reverse complement strand
CATCTGGGTTTGGTTATCCTCAGGATGAATGATCCGAAATTAAAAAGGGCATTTATACCTATCATCAAAAGGGAAATCACTGAAAGAATCAGTGAGCCTTTGGTGGTACAAACCCAACAATCTGTAAAAGAAGCTCTGAACTATGATGCACAGGCTTTCGCTAGAGAAATCAATCTGTTCTATGTGAAAGACAGATCACGAAACAGAATAGAATACAAGGATGATCACTATTCTGTTATCAATACAGACCTGAGTTTTTCTGAAGCAGAGATACTCCAAGAAGTTGAGAATTATCCAGAACGTTTCAGTCCGAACGTCATCTTACGACCTATCTTTCAAGAATTTATTTTACCTAATCTGGCCTATATAGGAGGCGGCGGGGAATTAGCCTATTGGCTGGAAAGGAAGTCACAATTCGAAAAATTCGAAGTCTCCTACCCTATACTCATCAGACGAACTTCTGGAATGCTCTTAAACAAAGCTGCCCAAAAACAACTAAACAAATTAGGTCTTGGTAGCACGGCCATTTTCAAGGATGAACAAATACTTATCAACCAGTTTATAGACAATTCTGATAATCCAAAATACAGCCTTGGGGAACACAAGACTAAGATAGAAGAGTTATTTAAGGCTATAAGTTCTAAGGTAGAGACCATAGACCAGACCTTGGTAAAAACGACCCAGTCAGAACTCACCAAAGCTTTAAAAAGCCTAGGTTATCTGGAATCAAAATTGAAGAAATCTATCAAACAAAAAGAAGAGATCAGCCTAAATAGAATCAGTAAGCTTAAAAAGGATCTTTTTCCAAAGGGCTTGCAAGAAAGACATGATAATATCTTCCAATACTTAGCAATTTTTGGTCCTGAGTTAATAGACCAACTCTTGGAACATTGTAATCCATTAGATAAAAAGATGAAAGTATTTATGCTCTAACTAGAGCTTATATTCCAGATACTGAGCATGTCTGAAATTTTAGTTTTTAGTTCATTTCTACTTACAATGAAATCCAGAAAACCATGTTCCAATAAGAATTCAGAACTCTGAAATCCGTCTGGAAGATCCTTCTTTATTGTTTCCTTTATAACTCTGGGACCAGCAAATCCTATTAATGCACCTGGTTCCGAAAAATTTATATCTCCCAACATTGCAAAAGATGCTGTAACGCCTCCTGTTGTGGGATCAGTAAGGAAGGAGAAATATGGAATCTGAGCAGATGCCAATAAAGTCAATTTGGCTGAAGTCTTAGCCATCTGCATGAGAGAGAAAGCAGACTCCATCATTCTAGCACCTCCAGTCTTGGACAGAATCATCAGTGGTGTCTTTTGTTTTATACAATAATCTATGGCCTTAGAAATTCGTTCTCCCATAACTGACCCCATGGAACCTCCTATAAAAGTAAAGTCCATTGCCGCAATTACAAGTGGTTTCTTATTAACCTTACCTGCAGCTATAGTTATTGCTTCTGTCAGCCCAGTCTTATCTTTAGCTTTTACTAGTCGATCTGCATAGGACTGTAAATCTGAAAATTCAAGAAAGTCCGAAGAGACTAGATTCTCAAATAGCTTTTCATACCGTCCATCGAATATTATATCGAAGTAATCGTGAGACCCTATTCGAGCATGATGTCCACACTTGTGACAGATAAAGAATTGCTCTTTGTACTCCTTTACGGTGCCAGTCTCGCTACACTTTTTACACTTATACCAAAGACCATCTGGTGCTTCTTTCTTATTCTTAGTAGCAGTCTGGATGCCATCCTTGAATCTTTTAAACCATCCCATCTATTGCATTTATTTTATTTGAGGGATATTAATCATGAGGGAATTTGCAGTCGCCAAATTTAGAGTATGTATTTTAAGAAACATAAGGAAATACGAAATCTGTTTAGAATCATATCTAAGAAGCAGATTATTAAGCCTTTGTATATATATATAAAGCAAAATGTATTAACTACCGTAATTATATGATTTGACCGTGTTTATCATAGCTTTTACATTGTCTAGAGGCGTATCTGGATATACACCATGCCCTAGATTGCAAATATGATTATGACCAAAATCAGCAATCATCTTTCTCACGGAATCCTCTACTGATGCTCTATTTCCATATAAAGTACAAGGATCTAGATTGCCTTGTACGACAAGGTTGGGACCATATTTGTTTCTAAATTTATGAGCATTCATAGTCCAATCCAAGCCGACAACTTCAGAACCAAGTCCTACAATGTCATCCATCGCAAAGTAAGCACCTTTACTAAATACTATACGAGGTACTTCGTTGACTTCTTCTACGATTCTTTTCAGATAAGGGATACAGAATTCTTTGTACATCCTCTCATCCAACATGCCTGCCCAAGAGTCAAAAATCTGCACCACATCCACCCCACTTTGGATCTTTAGTTTAAGATAAGCAATGACTGTATTGGTAATTTTATCCAAAATCTGATGGCCTAAGTTGGGATTCTTGTATAGGAATCCTTTTGCCTTGGAAAAGGTTTTAGAACCCTGGCCTTCTATCATATAAGAAAGTAAGGTCCACGGTGCGCCTGCAAATCCGATAAGTGGTACTCTTCCGTCTAATCTCTTCTTGGTCAAAGACACTGCCTCATAAACATAGTCTAGCTTCTCTGCAGCAATACTTCCAGCTTCAAGTTTTTTGATGTCACTTTCTGTTTGGATGGTTTCTGGGAAGAAAGGTCCTTTTTTCTCTATTAGCTCATATTCGAGTCCCATGCATTCCGGAATAACCAGGATATCAGAGAATATGATTGCAGCATCTACTCCCAGAATATCTACAGGCTGAATTGTCACTTCAGCTGCGAGATTAGGAGTCGTCACCAATTCTATAAACCCAGAAAGAGAATTTCTTATGGCACGGTATTCTGGCAGTATTCTTCCAGCTTGCCTCATGAGCCAAACTGGGGGTCTTTCCACCGGTTCTTTGTTAATAGTCCTCAACAACAAATCATTCTGTATCAATTCTCTTTGTTTTAATTTAGCGCCTCAAAATATCTAATGACTACAAATAAACTGAATATAGCACTGATTGGTTATGGAAAAATGGGAAAGACTTTAGAAAAAGTTGCAAAATCTCGAGGTCACAGCATAGGCTTGGTTATTTCCAGAGCTAATCAAGAGGAATTTAATTCCAAAAATCTAGATGCAATCGATGTAGCTATCGAGTTTACTCTCCCGAGAGCAGCAAAAGCAAATTTGCTTAATTTGGCCAACGCCGGCATTCCTACTGTTTGTGGGACAACGGCTTGGCTAGATGATTATGAAGCGGTATGTAAAAGTTATCAAGACAAGCAAACGGGCTTTATCTATGCATCTAACTTCAGTATAGGTGTCAATATCCTTTTTAATCTCAATAAGAGGTTAGCAGAAATCATGAATCCCTTGTCTGAATATGAGGTGAAAATTAAAGAAGCCCACCATATTACCAAATTAGATGCGCCAAGTGGTACAGCAGTAACACTTGGCAACCAAATTATAGAGCAGCTCGACCGAAAAGAAAAATGGTCTCTTGATGAAACAGCAGCAGAGATTATCCCCATTACTGCTGTCAGAGAAAAAGACGTGAAAGGAGATCATGAAATAAAATACACTTCATCCATAGATGAAATAACCTTAAGACATGAAGCTTTCTCTCGTGATGGCTTTGCACTTGGAGCCGTAATTGCCGCAGAATACATCTACAATAAGGATACAGTATGCACTATGTCAGATGTACTTAAGCTTTAAAGAAAATTACTGCTTTATAATTTTCTTGGTCAGCATCTTGTTCTGACTAGTCACCGAAAGATTATAGACTCCCGCCGGCAAACTAGACATATCTATAGGTGTTCTAGAACCATGCAAAACTGTTTGGCCAAGATTATTAGAGATTAGCCAAGTCTCTACTTTAGGTCCATCTAGAAATAGCCTGGAATCAGTTGGGTTAGGATATACTCTGAGGTCAGAAGAAACTTCTTCATTAGTTGACGAAAATATATCATTGATAAGATCACCTCGGTATGCCCCGTTACCATGAGTTGCTATCCACAATCTCTGGTCGGATGGAGAAATCTTGAGATCCATTATTATTGCAGCCAAAGGCATACCTTCAGAATACAACTGCCAATCAATTTCTTCTAGCAGTCGATTATTACTGTCCTTATAAAAGGCCGAATAAACTGCGATATCTGTTCCGTAATAAATCACACCGTGCTCCTCATCTATCGCGATTGCATTACCAGGAACATCAGGTAAACCATCATCTATCACTGTCCAACTTTCAGCAGCATCCGTGGTCATGAACAGATGACTAGTGCCAAAACCACTGTAACAGACAAAAGCAAGATTAGGGTTCTCATCAGAAATAACGACATCATTTGGCACTCTATCGGGCAAGCCAGAGTTTCCTCCAGACCACGTGTCTCCGCCATCAAAAGTCATAAGAAACTTTCCCTGTTCTACTTCTGGTACAGTTGCCACGCAGGCAATCTCAGGAATATTATGTACATCCATCGCAAAAACTCTATTACCCTTATCTATCTTATTCCCACCATTCATAGTATTAAAACTTTCAAAAAAATCTTCTGACTTATACACATACTCCGAGCCTGAGTAAGAGACACTTGAGAATTGATCCGATAGTACATATGGAGCTATGAATAACGGATTATCGTCAGGCTCGGTTACTGGATCAATAAATCTATCTACATTGATACCTCCATCGCTATAACTAAATATAACAAGCCCTTGTGCGGACATATAAACAACACCAGGACGCTGCTGGTCGATTGCTGTCCAGCTGCCATCTCCAAAACCAGATCTTCGCCATGCCTCGTCTCCTCTGAAAACAACAGTGGAATTATCTTGTAAGCCACCTAAGGCAATATTGGGATCAGTATGAGAAACACTAAAGCCATTATAGAATTGGGTTGTCTGCATCCCTCCATTGGCGGACATAAAGGTTGTAGCATTATCAAAGGAAAGGAAGACTCCGCCGTCAGTACCAAGTATCACTAAGTCTTCAATACTGGGGTGATACTTGACAAAATGGATGTCAGAATGCACATAGTCAGGAGGACCATCTGGACCATCTACAGGTGGCAAACCTCTAGTAACGCCATCCTCATTTCTGAGTTCTAAGGTACGGCCTTCATCTAAACTTCGATGGACTCCTATTCCTACTGCCACTAACTGCTCCTCATTATTAGGATTAACCGCCACATCATGGGAGAACCATCCTTGCCAACGTGAGTAGTCTGTTGTATTGACTCTCTCCCAAACTACACCATTATCTAATGACAAATACAATCTAGTACGTCCATCAGCATCAGAAAATCCGTTGCCTACAGAAGCGTATAGTTTATCGGGATTAGATGGTGCTCTGGCTAATTGTATTTTTCCTTGGAATTCTTCAATAAAGGAATCAGGCACTACCTGTGTCCAGCTATCTCCTCCATCGAGAGTGGTATATATTCCTCTTCTAGCAGAACCAAAATTACCAAAAGAAGCTATAACATTATTTGGGTCTCTAGGATCTATCTCAATGTCTGTAGCCATTATAACATCGAATACAAGTGACCAACTTTCACCAGCATCTATACTTTTGAAGATCCCTTCAGTAGTTGCTGCGTAGACAATATCAGGATTGGTAGGAGAAACTTTTATCATCCAGACACCATGTTTCTGGTTATAGGTCCAATCTAGACTTTTCTTCCAAGTCTGTCCTCCATCTTCTGACTTCAGAATCCCTATTCCATAGGACCCACGGGTACTTCTATATGCACCATCAGTTCCGGTATCAAAAAAATTATATACCTCTCCTGTGCCTATATACATGACCATACTATCCTGTGGTGCAAATTCGATCGTGCTCACGCCTAAAACTGGGAAGCCAGTTTCTACATATTCCCATGATTGTCCCATTCCTAGAGACCTACTTCGCCATAATCCTCCGCTTGCAGAACCTGCATATATTGTTCTGTCAGCCTGTGGATTTACCGCAACCGTCAGCGTTCTACCTGTGGTATTAAGCGGTCCCATTGGGGTAATATTATGTCTATTCTTAGTCTGTTGGAGAAATCGCTGTTCATGATGCTCAAACGCCTTAG
Source organism: uncultured Saprospiraceae bacterium (assembly GCA_964397575.1). GTDB lineage: Bacteria > Bacteroidota > Bacteroidia > Chitinophagales > Saprospiraceae > RFSX01. The sequence goes on along the minus strand of CAYNJK010000133.1, from coordinate 2,785 downwards.
AATAGGCTCCATCTGGTATCATGGGATTTGGATAGGCCCTTTGATAATTAAATAGCTCCAATGCTTTGAAAGAACCAGGAATCTTATTTATGTTGGATTCTTTTGAACAAGATGCCATCGAAAGAACTATGAGTAACAGCGTTACTAATCGAAGAATTTTCATTTCTATGAATTATATCGTTAAGATAGATGAATATGAACATCTCCTTAGTAATAGAGAGCATATAATGTCCTAAAAATTATTTCGCTAATTTTGATTCTGGCTTCATTACATGGATAAGTAGCTTACAAGTATATTATGAATTATCTAGCGCACTGCTATCTCTCCTGTTCCGAAGAAGATATATTGATAGGCAACTTCATGACAGATTTCCTTAGTAAAAGTGAAGAAAGCAATTATACAGGCCGTATTCTGGACGGTATTCATCTCCATAGAAAAATTGATTCTTATACGGATACACATCCCAATTCACTCGAACTCCGAGCGCTATTGAGGAAGAGACATGGAAAATATGCTTCTGTGGTTGTCGACTTAATATGGGATTACTTTCTTTCCACTCATTGGGATAAGTATGCATCAGAAAGCTTAGAAGATTTTAATAAACGCATATATGAGATTCTAATCAGAAGAAAAGCAGACCTACCCAGTAAGCTCAATTCCAAAATTGAAAATATGGTAGCAAATGATTTTCTTATGGCTTATGCAAATGAGCAAAACATGAAAGCCTCCTTGCAATGGATGGATGAAAGAGCCAAATTCAACTCTGCTTTTGGGGAAGCAACTAAAGACATCGCAGAAAATTATCAGACAATAGCCAAACTGTTTGACAGCTTTTTTCCAGATGTCTTGTCATATACCAAGACGTACTGTTCTTGTTAACTTAGCCCTCGAAATGTAAGGATATAGAGAAGGTCCTAGATAGAATTTTATCTATAACTCTGGAACCTTCCAACTCACCATTGAAAATGTGAATATTACTGAGACCTCTGGAGAATTTTATTTCTGGAGAAAAAATGAAAAATGGATAGAAGAGTTGTATGCCTGCCCCAATTTCAAACTGAAAATCATGAGGTGCTATCTGCAATAAGCTCGAACGTAATTCCTGCCTGGTGCTGGATGTACTAGCAACATCGTAACTATATTTTAGCCCAGCAACTACAAAGAGCCTTTTATCTTTATACGGCGCAGATTTAAATCTGAGTAGCAGAGGAACATCCAGAAAAACAGATTCGATTCTTACATCGCTAAATCTTTGATTTTCTCTAAGATTTCCCAATTCATTAAAGACCAGTCGTCGTTCTGTAAATGCAAATCCAGGAATGAACCGAAAATCAAAATACTGGCCTATTTTAAGATTGGTAATGATATTTACGTGGAGGCCTGATCTGTTAGGAGCACCGACAAATGAGATAGAATCACTCCTTTGGAACTGACTAGACTTACTTACGATATAACCAGTAGTATGCGTTCCTAAGGTTAGTCCAAAATAAAAAGGCTTATTTCGGAATTCCCAGAAATTAATATTGTCTTTCAGGACAGCTTGGCCTATCAGGTTAGAACTTACTAAGCTGCTGCCTATAAAGAAAAGAACGAAAGCAATTATTTTATACCTGTGTAGATTGTGCATATGCCGAGACTCAATGATTTCCATTCTACAGAACGAAATCCTACCTTTTCTAGTATAGATCCGAACCTGTCATAGTCTGGAAAAGCTTGTACAGATTCGTAAAGATACTGGTAAGCTTTGGGATCTTTAGAAGTTTTCTTACCTATAAAAGGTAAAATATGTTTGAAATAGAGATTATACAGTTGTTTGAAGGGGAATATACGAGGTCTGGAAAATTCAAGAATGACTGTTTTTCCGTCTTTTCTAAGTACGCGAAACATTTCTGCCAAACCCTTTTCTAAATTCTCAAAATTTCTTACACCGAAGACAGCTGTAACAGCATCAAACTGGCCAGTTTCATAAGTCAAGTTCTCAGAATCTCCCACTTCTAGCTTAATCACCTCTTGTAGCTGATGTTTAGCGACCTTTTTATTACCGAAATTGATCATTTCAGAAGAGATATCTACACCGATTATTTGTTCTGGCCTTAACTGCTTATTTAATTCTATTGCTACATCTGCAGTGCCTGTGGCTACATCTAAGACTTTCTTATGCACTGAGCTGTCTAGTTTGGAAATGGCTTTCCTCCTCCAAGTTCTGTCTATCCCTAAGGTCAATACTGTATTCAACAGATCATACTTGGAAGCAATATTGTCAAACATACTAGTGACTTGCTCCTTTTTTGATCCTTGTTCTTGGTAAGGCTTTACAACAGTTTTATCGAGTTCTGACATAGCAATTTTAGTTGTAGAAGTTTATTCTTGGGAATAACATCACAAACCTAATGAAAACAGCTAAATAAGGTTCAATTAGAGGTCTTTTTAGACCCTCAAAGTGGGTTATTTTTGGTATATTTGAGAGTTAATTTGAATTACTAATTCTAATATATAAATGTCAGATAATCAGCGCATTGTAAAGGTGAACATTGAGGACCAAATGAAGTCCGCATATATAGATTATTCTATGTCGGTCATTGTCTCCAGAGCCCTACCTGATGTCAGGGATGGACTGAAGCCTGTTCACAGAAGAATTCTCTACGGAATGGATGATTTAGGACTTGATTATAACAAGCCATATAAGAAGTCAGCGAGAGTTGTAGGTGAGGTGCTCGGTAAGTACCACCCGCATGGTGATGGTTCTGTCTATGATGCTATGATCAGAATGGGACAGCCATGGAG
>CAYNJK010000132.1:0-8931 GCA_964397575.1 uncultured Saprospiraceae bacterium | reverse complement strand
GCCCAGATGAGATCTTGTATAATGAAGAAATTAGTTTGCGTCATCGCAAGAGATTTAAAGATGGAGAACTGCTCAAAGAACTGGTACAGTTAAAGACGCCATATTCTTCAGATAAGGTTATTCGAAATGAAATAAAGTTTGCAGTCAGTAGAGATAGTGATGCCAATCAGCTCTATAGCAGACATCCATTACTTCAGTTATTGAAAGAGGTGGAGCGAGAAAGATTAGCTTATCATCTGGCGGAGTATAAATTACGTCCAGAAGAAACCAAGGAAGCCATCAAACTGAAACAGGAAAGAAGAAGGGTTTACATCAGTGACAACAATGGAGAAAGCGTAGCCACCATTACCTTGGATGAGGTGCACAATTTTGGTATCCCTCTTGAGTCATTTGCTGAACTGGAATTAGAGCTCAATGAACTCAGATATACTAATGCAGGAAAGAATGAACGCCTGAGCATGACGGTACTGAATGATGCTATGAAATCACAACTTGCTGAAAATTTTCCAAAACTGAGAGTCGATCAAAGATCCAAATACGCAAAAATGCATCAACTGATTTCTGGCAGCATCTTTTCCAATGTAAAAGAAAACAGTATGTGGCTGGTCTTTGGACTGATTACTTCTTTTTCTGCTTTTTTATTTATCAATGATATTATTTCTTGAGAATAAAAGGCGGTCATACAACTTCTCCTTCTTTTGCGACTAAGACTTTATTAGCTTGGGCAGTGCTGTTATTGCTAATTGCACTTGCGATTGCTGGGATTACGAAATCGAAATTTTTTAAAAAGCAGTCGACGGCTACAGAGCAGAATGCAGAACCGCCAGCAAGTTATGAAGGCAGTAAGTTTGAAATCGATCTAAAAAAAGACGCCTACAAAAAGTTGGCAGCCAAAAGAAAAAAAGCATTAGACCTAGGCTTGTTATATTCTTCCAAAGATGATTTGGTAGATGCCAATATCAGAATAGATGGAAAGACTTATGCTTGCAAGCTAAGACTAAAAGGAGATCTAATGGATCATCTACGTGGAAATCGCTGGTCATTTAGAATTATTCTAAAGGATAATAAAGAATGGAGAGGGATGAATACCTTCAATGTTCATAACAGCCAGTCTCGTGCACATACGGCTGAGTGGGTAATGCACAAAATCTTCGAAGATGAAGGCATCATGTTTCCTGAATATGATTTTATCGAAGTCAGCCTGAATGGTAAAGATCTTGGTGTCTATGCCTATGAGCATCACTTCGAAGATCAGTTGCTGAAGAAAAACGGCAGAGAATTAGGTCCTATCTTAAAACACAACGATGATGCCTACTGGGAAAATGTCAATGAAAAACTAGAGCCTTTTCCGTGGATAGAAGCTTCATACATAGAATTGTTTAATAAAGCTAAAAGTAAAGACCCAGAATTCAAGGCCGCCTTCGACCAGGCTCATGGTATACTCACTGCTTTTTTGGATGAAAAGAAAACAGCTTCCGAAGTTTTTGATATAGACCTAACAGCAAAGTACTATGCGTTGCTAGATCTGACTCATGCTTGGCATGCACAGTCCTTTACCAATATTCGTTTCTATATGAATCCAATGACAGGAAAGTTGGAACCGATAGCCTATGATTGTTTCGGAGAACACTTGGAGAAAGTAACACCTGGCTGGGATGCACTTGGTCAAGCCATGAATAGCCTCAGTCCTAAAAGGAAGTCCTATGATAGAGGCAATGTGTATCGCTGGCTACTCTTTAGGGATAAAGCTTTTTTTAAAAAATACATGCAGTATCTCGAAAAATATACTGCACCTGACAACCTCCAAAAAATTATTGCCAAACATGGTCAAGGCAGAGACAGCAGAGTTAATTATATAAAGTCTGATCCTTTGTTCAAAAACTTTAAGCCTAATTGGAATGATCTCTTTGTTAAGGGGAAGTACACTTATAAGAAGATCCAACCAAGACCAAATCTAACTCTAAAGGCTCTACGTGTCCAAGGCTCCAAACAAGAAGTAGATGTACAAGCTTTCCACTATTTCCCATTGGAATTGGTTGGCTTTGGTAATGAAAATTACATGACGGATACCCTGACTGAGCCCCTAACGTTGGAAGCCTATAATCATAATCTACCTGTAACAACCTACAGATACAAACACAATAAAGAAATAGAATATCTGTATTTCAGGACTTTGGGTTTAGAGCAGTTACATAGAGCACCTTTACTAAATGTAAGTTCACCACCGCCAGTAAATCAGTTGGCAAGTACCACTGCAACTGAGATTGCACAAGTTCCTTATTTGACCAAGATTGGTCGCGATGTGGTGATAAGTGCTGGAAGACATAGTGTCTTTCAGAATATAGTCATCCCTGAAGATAGTCGATTAGTAATCAGTGCAGGAGCAGATCTTAATTTTACTAAGGGCGGAAAGATTCTAAGCTATGGGCCTGTACTGGCGATTGGCTCTAGGAACAATCCAATAAAATTTCATGCTGAAGACAATACAAACACCGGAATTTTTGTTTCTGGATCAGCAGAGATTTCAAACTTTGAGTATTGTTATTTCGATGGTCTTAGCCAGTATAAGCAGGGTAATATCACAGTAGAATCTGGCATCAGTTTTTACAAGACCAAGGCAAGAATGGAAAATTGTAGTTTGACCAATAGTCCTGCCAAAGTTGCTTTGAATTGCAATTACTCAGAGTTGGAGTTAAGAAAGGTAAAAATTATAAAATGTCAGGGTACTGCAATAGAATCCAAGTATTCTTCATTGAAACTCACCGAAGTTGACATGGAACAAATAGGGAAGAACGGAATAACACAGAGCTCAGGTACTCTTAATTCTCTAAATCTACGAATAAGCTCAGTACTGAATAGTGCTTTGCGTTTTACTGATAATGCACAGGCCTATCTCTACACCGTTTTTGTCAATGATTCTCGCCAAAGCCTCTTTGCCAATAAACATTCTACTGTCAAGCTGATTAATTTCCAGAACAGGAATATTGAACGTGGAATAGAATTGCGTACAGCCTCGGAACCTGCCACCAAGGTCGAAATTGAAAAATTGCTTACAGAAGAAGTAAAGCAGATCTTTCTGCTTAAAGATGGTGTAGATCTTACAGTAGATGGAAAAGCCCAAACTGCCTTATGAGGTACGAACGCAAGTATCGCATAACGGCCAGTGGATATGAAAGTGTAAGGCATGAACTTCTGAGCAATCCTGCTGCTTTTTCTGAAGCCTATCCTGATAGAGTGGTCAATAGTATCTACTATGATGATATCAACTACACCGCTTATAATGATAATCTCCTTGGTAAAGCAGATAGGGTGAAATATCGAGTACGTTGGTATGGGCCCAGTTTGGATAATATAGAACAACCGATACTCGAGAAGAAAATAAAAATGAGTCTCCTTGGAACAAAAGAATATAAGAACCTCAGCAAGTTCTCACTGAATCATAGTCCACCTAGTCTTTCTGACTTGTATTATTCTAACCAACTATATCCACATGTATTAGTTCGTTATCTTAGAACTTATCTGGAATCTATGGATGGCTTACTGAGAGCTACTATCGACAGAGAGCTGAATTATTATAATCTCATAGATGGAAGACTGACTGAGCAAGTCTACTCTGATGATGCGATAATATTAGAAATCAAATATGGACAAGAAGACGAGGCAATTGCTAATAGCTGCATGCAAGCAATTCCTTATAGGCTAACAAAAAATTCTAAGTATGTTTCCGCAATGCAGTATTATCTGCAGTAAGATATATTATTTTTCGAAATAGTCTTTCAGCCTTTCTTTGACAAAGAAGTTCCAGCCGCCTACACCACTTTCTCTACGAAACTCAGGGATGTCTTGTGGGTGATCTTCTGTGGCGACGGCTGTAAGTCTCACTAGATTATTGTTTTCTCCAGGAAGGATTTCGAAGATGACATTTGAACTGCCTTCATATCCCTTAAAGTACCATCGCACAACAATTTTTTGCTCTGGAACAACTTCTGTTACTTCCCAGTAATGTGGAAACAATCGCCCCTGATGTGTGATATCAAAATTGGTTTTGAAACCGACTTCTGCTTTGAAATCCTCAAGAATATCAAAGTACCATTTCTTCATTTCTTTTAGCTCAGTTAAAGCTGACCAGATTTTTGTGACAGGCGCTTGTAGCTCTTGCTCTACTATTATAGGTGGGTCTGACTTTAACATTAGTTGTTTTTTATGTACTTATTAGGGATGCTTTCCCAAGAATTGCATTTGTCTATGAACTCTTTGCAGAACGTTTTGTAGACCTCTTTTTCAGAATAACTACCCTCGTCAAAATGTTTTCTAAGTGTCGAGCTTAGGGTTTTTTTCATCTCTACTTCCAGCTGATCCAATAAGCCCTCTATTTTTACTTTTGCCATAAGTGCTGATTCTAGTTTTCTGAAAGATTAGAATGTATATCCGTCTTGTAAGCCATAATAGCTGGAATCATAGCAGCCAGTAGTCCTAGTCCCACTGTCCCTAAAAACAACATCAATTCTTTGCCATGACTGATCCAAGCAGAAAATGGATAATTGTATTTTTCATACAGACTGTCTCCCAGCCCCATCATACTCAGATGACTTACTATCATGCCGATAATGAAACCTAAGACTGAAAGAAGCAATCCTTCTATCAGGATAAGTGATAATAACTTTCCAGGCTTCCCACCCATGACACGTAGAAGTGAGAGTTCGTACTTCCTTCTTTTGAGGGAATTCAGTAAGGAGACAAAGATGCTGATGGCAGAAACTATGGCTATCAGTAATGCAAGTAGCTGCAAGGCTTTGGTGCCGACTCCCATCATATCATATAGTCTGTTTATTTCGTAAGCTGGTGAGGCAGCCTGTAGGTCTGTATTTTCATTGATATTTCGTGGCATGTTAAGTGCCTGAAAATTGGTTTTGTTCTTAAACCTTACAAGCACAGACGTGATGTCTTGGTCTCCATGTGTAAGTAAGTGGGCTCTGGAGATATCATTCTGATGATTGTGTTCTCCATGATCATGGTCATGATGTGCTTCATGATTGTGGTCATGGTCATGATGATCGTGGTCATGGTCGTCATGGTCATGTGCATGCTCATGGTTGTCATGTCCCTCGTGGTCATGATTATGCGTATGCTCCTCGTTTTCATCGTGATTGTGCCCACTATGGTCATGCTCATCATGATCGTGATTATCATGATCGTGCTCTTCACCTTCTTCATGGGCAGAGTGGTCATGATCATGTACTGCCCAGACAGATTCTGTGCTGACGAGTATGAGCTGGTCTATGACACTACCTGTTGGTTTCAGAATACCTACTACAGTAAGTGTTCCATGGTCATGCTCCAAATCTACATCATCTGTAAATCCATGTGAGCTCTTAAACTTGGAACCCAACTTATAATTAAGGGCTCTGGCTACTTCTGCTCCTATGGTTACTTCATAAAGATTTTGCCAGCGTTTTCCTTTTCCGATTTCTGCATTATAGAAGGGCAGAATGGAATGGTCTGTACCTATAATCCGATACCCTTTGTGACTGTCACCCATAGAAAGAGGCACAGACTTGTCTATCAGCGGATGTTTTTCTCTTAGGAACGGAGTCGCTTCTTTGATAGAAATATTTCCGGTGGGGGCATCTATATGATACATGGAACTGAGTATCATCTGTAGCGGGCTCCCTTTGGCGCCTACAACCATGTCTACACCTGCTAGGTTTTTTTCGAATTTGTCTTTGAGTTGGGTATTGACGAGTAGAATAAAATTGATCAGACCTATTCCTAGAGTGAGTAAGACCAGATTTAAAAATAAAGTAAGAGGATCGTGGATTATGTTTCTCCAGGCGAGTTTGAATGTATTCATCTAGTTCAGCTCTATTTGGTTTGGGAATAAGGCTTTTAGTCTGTTGTCATGGGTGACGATGACCAGAGCGGCATTGACCGATTCTGCCTGGTGCTTAAGTAGATTTACAACTTCATTACAGTTGTTGTCATCCAGTGCTGAAGTAGGCTCATCCGCTAGTATCAATTTTGGATTATTAACGATGGCTCTGGCTATAGAGAGTCGTTGTTGTTCTCCTTGACTCATCCGGTAGGTTTTTGCCGTTGCTCTGTTCGAGATATTTAGCTGATCCATCAGACCGTCTATTCTACCTTTGTCTATGGGTCTATTGGCCATTGATTGTGCAAGGATGAGATTTTCTCTAGCGCTTATGGCATTGACAAAATGGGGCTTCTGAAATACCAAGCCTATATTCTGTCCTCTAAAAGTGTCCAAGGCATTGGATGATTGCTTGTACAGGGAAGTGTCATTAATAAGGACTTCGCCTTTAGCTGGTTTTAGAATACCTGCGAGGATATGCAATAAGGTGGTCTTTCCTACACCAGACTGACCTAGTACAAGCAGGGTCTCTGCAGGATTGCAGTGGAAGTCAGGAAAACTGAAACCTGTGGTTCCTTTGTATTTATGAGCTAGTTCTTTTGTAGAGAGCATAAGGCTGTTTGGATTCAGTTTGCAAGATAACAAAGCAGAAGTTTATTGTTTCTGTAGCTATGATAATTTTATAGATTGGCAGCCAGTTGCGACTTTTACCTACCTAAGAAGCAGGGATATAACGTAAAAAAGGAGCCAGTTTCCTGGCCCCTCATCAAACAAACTTTTAGGAATGGATCAATATTCAACTTTCATTTATGATTTTATCTTTATTCCACTCTGGGTCAAATCTTCTTTTGTCTTTGGTCTCTCGATTCTTTTTCTTTCTCTTTTTGAACTCAGAAAGAAAATCTCTTCCTCTTAATCCCCTGGTGTATGGAAAGTATAGTTTTCTATATAAATTCATGTCTAAGGATATGAGTGAATAATTTCGTTTAGAATTGAGAATGGTTTCTATTCCAAACAATATTTTATAATTCATACATCAGAAGAATAATATAGGTTTCTGAGAAAGCAGGCAGTTCGTCTATTCTGGAAGGAGTATCGATTAAAATCATAGAAAATAAGACTAATGAAACTTCATATTCTATGCCTGTTCACACTAATTAGAATAGCTTTGTGGCAGTTATAACGACAGTTAGTAAATGGCAAGAAGACATAGAGGTGAAAGTTCTTATAAGGAAGAAGCACCGAAGGTGAAAATGAACAAAGAGAACTTCAGACGTTCGCTGGAAATCTTTGAGTATATCAGACCATACAAATGGTATTTCTTTGCTTCATTGGCATTGGTGTTTCTATCTACGTTGTCATTTTATGCGATTTTTTACTTTGTGGGGCTGCTTATAGACGTCGCCCAAGGGAAGTCTGATATTCCGCTGACGCTTAATAAAGTAGGCCTCATTCTGGTCATCGTCCTTGTTGTCCAAGGCGTCTTTTCCTATCTCAGAGTGGTCTTCACAGCACAGGTGTCAGAAAATGGCATTGCTGACGTAAGAAAAGGGGTCTATCATAAGTTGATAACCCTGCCTATTACTTTTTTTGAAGAAAATAAAAGCGGGGAACTGATCAGTCGAGTCAGCGCTGATGTGAGCAAGTTATATAGCGTCTTCTCTATCACCTTGGTAGAGTTTTTTAGACAGATTATTACTTTGGTGGTTGGTATCGGTTTTCTGGTCTTTACGACGCCAAGGTTGTCACTTATCATGTTGCTGACGATACCGGTAGTGGTCTTTGTGGCTATGTTTTTTGCTAAGCGTATCAGAAAGTTATCGCGAGAGCGGCAGAAGTTGCTTGCGGAATCCAATTCTATTCTAGGGGAGACTGTGCAAGGTATCCAGATTGTCAAGGCCTTTGCCAATGAAGACATAGAAGTAGATCGCTATGATAGCTCCGTAGGCGAGGTAGTTACTGTTGCCATCAAGTATGCACAGTCTAAGGCCTGGTTCTCATTTTTTATATTGACTATCTTTTTTGGGGCTATCTGTTTTATCATTTATATGGGGGCTAAAATGTTGCAGGATGGCCAGATGACCGCTGGTGAATTATTGTCCTTCGTCACTTTTACTTCTATGATTGGGGCTTCTATTGCTGGCCTTGGGAATTTCACAACAGAACTCTTCGGTGCTGTCGGTGCTACAGAACGGATCAAAGAAATTCTCAATTTGGACCCTGAAGTTGTCATCCAGCAACAACTCAAGGAACAAAACTTATCTGGTTCTATAGAGCTAGAAGATGTGCACTTTGCCTATCCTAGTAGGACGGACTTGCCTATACTCAAAGGTGTCTCTATACGCGTAGAAAAAAATGAAAAGATTGCTCTGGTCGGTCCTAGTGGTGTCGGAAAGTCTACGATAATTCAGCTCTTACTGAGATTCTATGATATCAATTCTGGTACTATAAAAATCGATGGTGAATCTATCTATGACCAGGAGTTGAGACAGTACAGAAAAAATATTTCCTTAGTCCCACAAGAAGTTATTCTTTTTGCTGGGAGTATCAGAGATAATATAAGATATGGTAAGAATGATGCGACAGAAGCAGAAATCATGGAGGCAGCTGAAAGTGCCAACTGTATAGAATTTATCAATAATTTTCCCGAAGGAATGGATACCCTGATTGGGGAGAGAGGTATAAAGCTTTCCGGCGGGCAAAGACAACGTATAGCCATAGCACGTGCAATTCTCAAAGACCCAGTTGTGCTCTTACTAGATGAAGCAACATCAGCCCTAGACTCTCATTCAGAAAAAGTTGTGCAAGATGCTCTTAATAAATTGATGAAAAATCGTACGAGCATCATTGTAGCACATAGACTGAGCACTATTCTGGATGCAGACCGCATCTATGTGATGAAAGAGGGACAGATTATAGAGCAAGGATCTCATAAGCAACTGATGGAGCAGGGTGGTGTCTATTATCAGCAAGCAAGTTTAGGGCGCTTGTTTGAGTAGTGATATTAAGTAAAACTTATCTTTTTTCATCATCTTCAGTAGCAACTTTACATTGCGTAATCC
>CAYNJK010000131.1:2518-9002 GCA_964397575.1 uncultured Saprospiraceae bacterium | reverse complement strand
CCTATAGATAGCTCTCCAGCAAGCGCTGTAGCGCAGCATACTTCTGCAAACTTAGCAGCATCTTCTGGACGGCTACAGCCCATAAGAGCCAGTGCCTCTTTCTGTGTAGGTAGAGTGGTGCCACCACCTATGGTGCCAACTATAAGGTTGGGGCAAGTAAGGCTGGCATACAAAGCACCTTCTCTGGTCAACTCCATTCTTACAATACCAACTGCCGCTTCTGATACTGTCGCAACATCCTGTCCACAGGCTATGAAGATGGCCGTCAGTGCATTAGATATGTGACCATAATTACCAACTGCACCTATTTGTATACCTGATAAAGTACCTGCCTGCCAGAACTGATGCATCTTACGAGGGCTGGTCTTGAGCACCTCACGGACCACTGTCTCTGGCACCGTGACCTCTGCTATCACCTTCTTGCCTCTTGTAGAAGACAAGGCTCTTAGATTACCCTTCTTGTCACCAGAAAAATTGCCTTCTATATAAAACTCCATAGGCTTCACAGGGCAAGATTCTAAGATGTACTGACAGATCATAGCTGTGGCTATTGTCGTCATATTTTGACCAGCAGCGCCACCAGTTGTGTAAGCCATGGTAAGATTGACAGCATTACCTTCATGACTATGGCTAAGCGCTGTCAGCTGCGCATGTTTACTACTCTGACTGACAAAGTCTTGGAAGTTTACCTTATGTGCACTTACCCAATCTACAAACTTTATTGCCTGATCGATAGAAGGAAATTTGAAATAAGGGCTGCGTTGTACCGCTTGATCCACTGCAATTGCTGTGATCCCACCACTCAGGTTACAGGCCTTTAGTCCTCTATTGTAGGAGGCGACCAAAGCGCCTTCTGTTGTGGCCATAGGGACAAGGTGCTCTTGAGTAGACTGACTACCTCTGACGGTAATAGGTCCAGCGACACCTAGCGGAATCTGTGTATAGCCGATAAAGTTTTCTATACTGCCATGTAATGAAGCGTCATGGTCGAGAGCTTGCTTACCATTGATATACTTAAGCTGAATGCCTGACAGTTCCAGGAGCTCTTCTGTTTTAGTTTTTATTCCCTCCATGACTATTACTGTATGATTTTTCTATAAAAAAGTCCAAGCACCTAAGTACTCGGACCTATTATATTTCCTACTGCTTGTATTTCTATTCTTGACCGCCGAAAACAGTACCTAGATAGTATCTGTTCAGTGCAGCAATATTATCAGTGGATATCTCTTTAGGACAATCTACTTCGCAGGCGCCTACATTAGAGCACTTACCGAAGCCTTCTTTATCCATGACTCTCACCATATTCTTTACTCTTCTTCCGTGTTCTACTTTTCCTTGAGGCAACTTGTTAAGGTGATTTATTTTTGCTGAAGTAAATAGCATCGCTGAGCCGTTAGGACAAGCAGCTACACAGGCGCCACAGCCTATACAAGTCGCTGAGTCAAAAGCTTCATCCGCATCAGCTTTGTCTACAGGTATGGCGTTGCCGTCTACAGCCTGCCCAGTATTTACTGAGATGTACCCTCCCGCTTGTATAATAGAATCAAAAGATGCCCTATCCACTGCAAGGTCCTTAATTACAGGGAAAGCAGCAGCTCTAAATGGTTCTATAGTAATCGTATCACCGCTCTTAAATGCTCTCATGTGCAACTGACAGGTAGTAGTTCCCGTCTGACTACCGTGCGGACGGCCATTGATGACCATGCTGCAGGCACCACAGATGCCTTCACGACAATCATGCTCAAAGGCGACCGGATCTTCTTTCTTTTCTATCAGTTGCTGATTCAGTACATCGAGCATTTCCAGAAAAGACATGTGCTCTTCGGCTTCTACCTGATAATTGACAAAGTGGCCATCAGACTTATTATTCTTTTGCCTCCAGATTTTTAAAGTTAGCTTCATAACTTATTCATTTATTATAAAGTGCTCCGCAGACCACTATTTATACGATCTAGTTTTTAATTCTACATTTTCGAAAGTCAGTTCTTCCTTATGAAGTACAGGATTATTGTCATCCCATTCCCAAGCAGAAACATAGGTATACTCGGCATCATTTCTTTTGGCTTCGCCATTCTCTGTGGATTCTTCTCTGAAGTGTCCGCCACAAGATTCGCCCCTGTCCAGTGCATCTACTGCAAAGAGTTCCCCCAGTTCTAAAAAGTCTGCGACTCTTGCCGCTTTCTCTAGTTCAGGATTAAACTCATCAGCAGTACCCGGTATGTACACATCTGAATAAAACTCTTTTCTCAACTCTCTGATCAGCTCTCTGCCTTTTTTCAGACCTTCAGCATTACGCGACATACCACAGTATTCCCACATAATCTTGCCTAATCTTCTATGGAAACTCTCTACAGACTGATTACCATTGATAGCCAATAGCTGATCTATTCTATTTCTTACTCTAGCCTCCGCATTGTGGAACGCTTCTGAGTCGTTATCTATCATAGGTGTCCTTATCTCATCGGCAAGGAAAGTACCTATAGTGTAAGGTATGACGAAGTAGCCATCAGCCAGTCCTTGCATCAGTGCCGAGGCACCTAGTCTGTTGGCACCATGGTCTGAGAAGTTGGCTTCACCAAGTGCAAACAAGCCAGGAATATTGGTCTGTAGATTGTAATCTACCCAAAGACCACCCATGGTATAGTGTACCGCAGGATAGATCTTCATTGCAGTCTTGTACGGATTCTCCCCTGTAATCTTCTCATACATCTGGAAGAGGTTGCCATACTTTGCTTTTACCATCGCTTCTCCCAGTTGCTTAATCTTTTCGGCACTCGGATTTTCTATACCCGCTGAGAAGGCTTCTGACTTTCCATAACGCTGTATGGCATCTGAGAAATCTAGATAGACACCTAGGCCGGTTTTGACCACGCCTTTGCCTTCATCAGTAGCTACTTTGGCAGCTCTGGAAGCCACGTCTCTAGGGACCAAGTTCCCAAAGGCAGGATATCTTCTTTCTAGATAGTAATCTCTTTCGTCTTCGCTAAGATCTTCGGCTCTTTTTTCTCCACGCTGGATTGCTTGCGCATCCTCCAGTGATTTTGGCACCCATACGCGTCCGTCATTTCTAAGGGACTCTGACATCAGGGTCAGCTTTGATTGGTACTCGCCAGATACAGGTATACAGGTAGGATGTATCTGCGTATAACAAGGATTGGCAAAGAGTGCCCCTTCTTTTACTGATCTCCATGCGGCACTTACATTAGAACCCATAGCATTAGTAGAAAGGTAGAATACATTTCCATAGCCTCCCGTAGCCAGCACAACACAATGTGCAGCATGACGGTCTAGCTTTCCTGTCAGCAAATTTCTGGTAATAATCCCTCTGGCTTTGCCATCTATCTTGACGAGATCCAACATCTCGTGTCTGTTATACATCTTTACTTGACCCTTGGCTATCTGTCTAGATAAGGCAGAATAAGCACCTATCAGTAACTGCTGTCCGGTCTGACCTCTAGCATAGAAGGTTCTAGATACCTGTACACCACCGAAAGATCTATTGGCTAGTAGTCCACCATACTCTCTGGCAAAAGGTACACCTTGGGCGACAGCCTGATCTATAATTTCCGTACTGCATTCTGCCAGTCTATGTACATTGGATTCTCTAGATCTGTAATCACCACCCTTTATTGTATCATAGAATAATCTGTAGATACTGTCACCATCATTCTGGTAATTCTTGGCGGCATTGATTCCTCCCTGAGCCGCAATACTATGTGCCCTTCTAGGACTATCGTGGAAGGTAAAGCATTTCACATTGTATCCTAACTCTCCTAGGGTAGCCGCTGCAGATGCACCAGCCAGTCCTGTTCCTACTACAATTACCTCTAGTCTTCTTTTGTTATTAGGAGCAACCAAGTTCATGGAGCCTCTATATTTTGTCCACTTCTCAGCTAGTTCTCCAGCAGGTACTTTAGCGTCTAGTTTCATGAATTTAACTTTTTATATTTTGGTCTGACGACTTAATGATTATGATTTAGATTTCCGACCCCAGTTTACTGAAAAACATGATCAGAGGAATTGCAGCGTATGCTAATGGAATAGTTATTGAAAACCCGATGCCCATCAATTTGATGAGTGGGGTATACTTTTTATGTCTTAGACCCAAGGTTGTAAAAGCACTCTGGAAACCATGTATTAAATGCAGAGCCAAAGCCACTAAACCTATTAGATAAACTATAACAATCCAAACTTGCGAAAAAGAATACCTTACACGACTATATAGATCTTTCATATCTACACCATCTATTGTGGTGTTAGCTATATGCCATGACTCAGGAATCCAACCTTCGAATTTCATTCTTAACCAAAAGTCTCCCATATGCACACAAAGAAAGAACAGAACCAAAGTTCCTAAGAGTCCCATGTTCTTGGACATCCATGAGCCATTGGTATAAGTGCTTACTGCATATTTTGTAGACTTCGCTTTCTTATTGCTCAGCCAGATAAGTATACCCTGAACTGCATGTAACAAGATTCCTGCATACAAACCGATGGAAATAAACTTAATCAAAGGATTGGAGGTCATAAACTTGGCGTAGACATTAAATTTCTCCCCTCCATCTGGAATCAATAATTGGAGATTACCTATGAGGTGAATGACTAAGAAACTGCAGAGAAATAAGCCCGTAAGACTCATCACCAATTTCTTACCTATACTAGAAGTTAGAAAATCTATTAGCCAGCGCATTGAAAAAGTTTTGCTTTGTCCAAAAATAAGGATTGAGTCAAAAACATAGTAGATTTTAGCTATTTAGACTTAATCTAATTTGATTAACCTATCTTGTTATCCTTGCTCCAGCCTTACTATATACTATCAATAACTAAATATGCTGGCGGTATTCACACCATTCTATAAGATTTATTCATCTACTTTTATGATGTAATCTGTAAAAATCTAAGGTTATGATAAGCACAAATTTAACTTATATAAAATTGCTCTTTGGACTTATAATTGTCTGGTTATTAGCCAGTTGTAATAACGAAGTCACTAATAAGCTGGAAGCCAAAGGTACCGCTCTAGGAACAATGAATGAGATTGTCGTCATCGCGGATGATGCCTTATGGGAGAGTGCCGTAGGAGATACCTTCAGATATTACTTCGAATCTGCCTACCCTATTCTTCCACAACCAGAGCCGCTTTTCGATCTGAGACACTTCAGTCCACAGGATCTGCAAGGCCAGCCATTGCGTAAAGAACTAAGGACCTATACCATTCTGGCTGACCTCTCTGATGCCGATTCTGAAACAACCAAAATGGTCAAAAAAGATCTGGGTTCAGAAAAGTTTGACTATGCTACCAAGCCAGGTGCGACGACTTCCTCAGTAGGAAGAGACAAATGGGCACGCGGGCAGTTACTAGTCTATCTCTATGCACCAGACAGAACAGCACTGTCTGCTGCAATCAAAAAGAGCTTCCCAGCAATAACCAAAAAAGTACATGAGCACGATAAAAAACAATTACGTTCCACCATCTATGTAGACAGAGCAAATCTGGGTCTTTCAGAAAAGGTCCGCGAGCGGTTTCATATAGATTTTCAGGTGCCAGGAGATTTTGTGGTGGCTACAGATGACATCGAGAACAATGTGCTGTGGATGCGTAAGGTGGGTGAGAAAGCAGATCAGAATATCGTCCTTCAGAGATTCAGCTATGACGATGAGGCTCAACTGTCTAAGCAAGGCATCATAAATATGCGCGATAAATTTGGCCGGACTTATGTCACTTCTGATGAGGAAGATGACTTTATGGTCGTAGACGAAGATGTACTGCCTGTGTACGAATACAGTTTCACCCTAGACAATCATTATGGGAAAGAGTTGCGCGGCATCTGGGAAATGACAAATGCCTTTTCTGGTGGGCCATTCAATACTTACGTCATTCTGAATGAAGCGAAAAGAGAACTCATCTATGTAGATGTATTTGTTCTTGCACCGGGGACCACCAAGCGAGACCATATGATGCAGCTAGATCATATTGTGAAGACGGCTCGAATCGTAAGTTAGTATTACATTGTTTGATAGAGAATAGCCTTAAGCAAGGTTTTGAACTTGTGAGCGAAACATGACATTTCGCACCAAGCTTATATAAGTTCTTTTTTTAAAGGAGTTTTTAGTCCGTTTATTAAAGAGTCTAGCTATCATAAATGAACCTGAAAATATACATATTGATTCTTATGATTTACTGCTTAATGAACTCATGTAGCAGTAATCAAAACACAACCAATTTTATCTGATTACCACCCACAGATTAAAATAAAACCAAACTCAAATGTTGTAGATGCAAAATTGAATTGGCAAACAACAGGAATTTATGAGCCTCTATATATTGGACAAATAGACAGTGTCATTTCAACTAACAAGGGATATCTAAATGAAAATAATTATAGTTGGCGAACCAAGAATCTTAAAAATTTTGGCAAACCCAAACCAAATCTTCAATTACAAATTGACACAACGAACCTAATTTACCAAAAGAATTTTAATA
>CAYNJK010000131.1:0-2418 GCA_964397575.1 uncultured Saprospiraceae bacterium | reverse complement strand
ATACGTGATGAATTATGGTTCTGAAAAATTAACCATTGGATGGGGAGACATAATTCCTATAACGAAACAAGCTAAAGATAGCTTAAGTGTTTGGAGAACAATTGA
Organism: uncultured Saprospiraceae bacterium; assembly: GCA_964397575.1. Taxonomy (GTDB): domain Bacteria; phylum Bacteroidota; class Bacteroidia; order Chitinophagales; family Saprospiraceae; genus RFSX01. The sequence goes on along the minus strand of CAYNJK010000131.1, from coordinate 2,313 downwards.
GAATGCATTTTCTCATTTTTGTGGCACAGGCTTAACAGCACTAAATCTTGCTCCACAGGAAATAGCTGTTACATCAACAGTATTATATCAAGGGAAATTCAAAACTAAAATAAGATTACATTATAACGGTGTTTACTCAAATGAAATTGAGGAATATATTAACTACAATCAATTCCAAAATATATTTGATAAAAAAGGAGAATATAGAAGTCAATATTTAAAAGAAAAAGAGAATTATCTGAATGAAATAAGATAGCTAATGCTTTCATCTCTCTACGGTAAACTCAAAACGTGTATTAAAGATTTCAGGTTTTGTTCCTAACTTTAGGAAGAGATATGCCCGGAATATTTAAGTGTCAGAAAGTGAATCAAAAATAGCTCATATCGTATCATATCGTATCATTTATATTCTTATCTTTGAGAATAATGGACCAAAAAATATACAACTTCAACATCAACTTAAATTGGACGCTAATCTCCCAACTTAGCAGAATAGATAGATTTGACGCTTCTTGGACAGCACTTGAGAAGAGAGAAAAGCAAAATTTGAATGAATTAAAGTCATTTGCAACGATTCAAAGTGTAGGCTCATCAACACGAATCGAAGGTTCTAAGATGAATGATGATGAGGTTAAAGCTTTAATAGACAATATTAGTATTGCACAAATTGAAGATCGAGACAGACAAGAAGTTTCAGGATACTATAATGTTCTTAGTATAATTACAGATACGCCAGAAGACCTTGAAATAACAAAAACCACAATAAAGAACCTACATAACCAATTACTAAAAGTTAGTCAAAAAGATAGTTGGCATAAAGGGGAATACAAACAACATAGTAACGCCGTGGAGGCCAATTTTCCAGATGGAAGCAAACAAATAATCTTTAGAACAACAGAACCCGGTTTTCCAACTGAAGATGCTATGAACAGTTTGATCAAGTGGTACAACACGGAATCTGAAACTCACCAATTAATCAAAATTGCTTTATTCGTTTATGAATTTTTAAGTATCCATCCATTTCAAGATGGGAATGGTCGGTTAAGTAGATTACTGACAACGTTGTTACTTTTAAAGAACAACTATGTATGGATACAATACATAAGTTTTGAACACGAAATTGAAAATCGTAAGAAACAATATTACAGTGTTCTTAGAAACTGTCAAGCACAACGACCGAATGAAAACGTATCGGAATGGGTGAATTTCTTTTTAGAGTCTCTAATAAATATTCAATCCAAACTTGATAAGAAATTAGAAATTAAAGAGGTCACTACAAAACTATCTCCAAGAGATAAATCAATATACCTTTTCATATCATCAAACCCAGGTTGTAAATCAGGAGAAATCTCAAGAAAACTTAACATACCCAATCCAACAACTAAAAGGATCTTAAGTCATATGGTAAAAGATGATTTATTAGAGAAATTTGGCAGAGGAGCAGGAGTAAATTATGCGATAAAATGAAATCCGACGCATAACAATATACCAAACTTAGACTAAAAAAAACCACTACCTATAACATTGACGATGATAGCTCACCCGTCGGGATACGCCACATCTCATCAATACGTCCTATAGGACGATACAAAGAGAACTTGATTTTACAACTGTAAGCAAGAACACTTGCGTTATCAGAAATTAGTAAATGAAAACTCCCTACCTCATTACCCTCACGAAGGTATTCAGTAGCAGATTAGACTCAGAGTTGAGCAGCTTGTCTAGTGAGTTATCTGCAGCTTTAGATATCTGACTCAGATTGGTGACGACTTTTTTAAACTCTGTAGAATTTTCGCAATGGGGTTGTACAGAAGAGATATCTTTAATCATTTCGAGCATAGGAGTGAGCTCTTTTTCTTTTCTCTTCTTGAGAGTCTTGCGGAATACATTCCAAAAATCCTTTTCAGCTTTATAGAAATCCTTTCTTTCTCCAGGTCTGGAATTACGATAGACTAGGCCCCAATCCATCAGAGCTCTGAGATTCATATTGGCATTTCCCCTGGAAATCTGTAGATCATCCATGATTTCTTCGGCACTCAAAGTATCTGGACTTATCAATAGCAAAGCATGTATATGCCCCATGGTCCTGCAAATACCCCAATTACAGCCTAGTTCTCCCCAGGTAGATATAAATTGTTGTTTTGCTTGTGAAAATTCCATTTTTCGAGGTATCAGAACATATAAATGGGAATCAAGCAATAATGTTTATCAAAGGCATATTAATCACCTCTATAAAGTGCTAACAATGTGTTGGGCACAACATTTATGTGGCTTTTGAGTATCTTGATTAGAATTATGACGTAGTTGGCTAGC
>CAYNJK010000130.1:0-9032 GCA_964397575.1 uncultured Saprospiraceae bacterium | reverse complement strand
CGTTGCCGGTCATGCCATTACTCCATTCGTAGTTTACACCTCCACTAGCTGATAGCGTTGCAGAATCATTGAGACAGATATCTTGGTCAGGACCTGCATCTGCGGTAGGTAAGTCATTCACATAAACAGTGACTTCGTCCACATCTGTACAACCGTCTGTATCAGTGACTGTAACTACATAAGTGCTAGTGACCAATGGTGAAACAAGAAGATTGCTGGTTGTAGCACCCGTATTCCAAAGATAAGTTGTGCCACCAGAGACAGATAGTTGAGCTTCATTATTAAGACATATGGTTTGGTCAGCGCCTGCATCAGCATTGTCATTGCTGTTGACTATGACAAGTACTTCATCTATATCTGTACAACCATTGGAGTCGGTTACCGTAACTAAATAGTTGGTTGTCTGTAGCGGATATACATTTATCGTTGGATTTGTTTGACCATTGGACCAGAGGTAAGATTGACCGCCGGTAGCATTCAATACAGCAGGGTAGTGGATGCAAATTTCCTGATCTTGGCCTGCATCTGCAGCATTGTTTTCATGTACTGTGACCGTAACCTGATCTGTGTTATAGCAACCATCAGTTTGGGTAACCGTAACTGTGTAATTTGTTGTAGTTGATGGGCTCACAGTTATAGTTGCCGTAGATTCTCCAGTGCTCCAAAGATAATTAGTACCGCCTGTCGCAGTCAGAGTAGTAGGAAAGTTGATACAGATTTCTGTGTCTGTACCAGCATCTGCTGGACTAAGTGGTGGTTCTGAAATTGTGAAGTTAAAGTCAAATGAACAGTCAGGACCATAAGTGTTTTGGATATATACTACATAGTTGCCCGCAGCCAAATTATCAAAATAATTAGCTGAAGTCCAATTGGTGTTATCCAAACTAAATTCATAAGGTGGATTACCATCAGTTGTAGTTACACTGACTATGCCAGACTGTTCTCCAAAGCATAAAGCATCCGTTACATCTACAGTAAAAGTAACATCATCACAAGGATCTTCAGGATCCGTTCCATTATTGCATTCCACCACATCATCTATGCCACCCATATCACAGTCCAAGCCGACAAACAAATTTTGATTTGCACAAATAAAATTAGCATCTATAGCATTATTGTCATCGAGTAATGTAATGGTCTGTTCGCAACTGGCTTGATCACCGCATTCGCCAGTGACGGTGTAGAATATCTTATAGGTTGCCAGATCACAAGTTATATTTTCCAAACTAGGAGAACTACTTATAACGGTAAATCCTAGATTGCAAGAAGTTTCTACAACTGGATCAGAAGCAACGATTTCATCAAATTCCAATACTGAGATGTTTGCAGGGCAAGACATACTAATGCTGTTGTTGCTCAAGGTAAAACTCTGATTACAGTTTAGCTGATTGCCACAATCATCACTAAGAGTATAAGTCAAAATATAAGAGGCGGCGTTACAGTTATTCTGGCCCGTCATAAGAATAGGGGCAGTTACATCTAGAGTCGTGCTCACGTTACAAGTGTTGCTCATTGCTGGTGACTCGCTGATAATATCTTCTACACAGCTTACTACTCTTGCTTGTGGACAGGTCAGGGAAGGACCCGTATTACTTAAGGTTACTTGCTGGAGACAAGAACTGCTTTCGCCACACTGATTAAGGGCGGTATACTGTACCTGATAAACTTCACCATCACAGCTGAAAGAAGTGGATATTGCAACTGGCAGAGAAACAACATAGAAAGGGCCTGTGTTGCAGTAAGAACTTATTACCGGCGCTGAGTTAGCTATGTCATTATAACAACTCACCGTGTAATTTGCAGGGCAAGTTATGCTAAGCCCGGGCTTACTTATTGTGAATTCTTGTATACAGTTCAGTACATTCCCACAAAAATCTGTTGCTGTATAAGTTAGTTGATAAATGGATCCATCACAATCGGCTATACCCATGCTGAGGTGAGGGCTCCCAGAGGAGTAACTGGTAGATACATTACATGCGGCTAATATTGTCGGTACAGATGGTGAGATATCAGCAGAGCAATCCACTACTTGGTTTGATGGACAAGTCAGGGATAAACCACTATTTTGTATTTCTACTTCTTGGATACAGTTAGCTTCTTGATCACAGGCATCAGTAACGCTGTAGACCACCTCGTAGATAGATCCACTGCATTGCATTCCTCCACTTGCCAAGACGGGCGCCTCCATCGTAAGCTGCACCATATGATTACAATCTGAAAAATAATCGGGTACGCCATGCGTAAAGTCTTCTATACAGTCCACAACTTCAGCGTCAGGACAAGTAATTTCAAGATCCTGACCTGATAGAGTCAGTGCTTGATAGCAATGTGATATTCTACCACAGTCATCAGTGATAGTATAACTCATCTCATAGATAGCGCCATTACATCCTTGATTACCTTCTGTCAATGTCAGCACAGTATCGTAACTAAGTGCTCTTTCCATGCACGGCCAACTAACGTCCAATTCCTCTGGCAATAATTCCGCTTCGCACTCTACCGTTTTGGCTGCCGGGCAAGTCACAACTGGTGCCTCATGAACAATAGAAAATATTTCTTCCGCTGTCGACTGGTTTCCTTCTTCGTCTACTGCGACCCAGTTTCTGGTAATAATAATAGGGCTGTTAGGGCAGCCGTCTCCTAGAGACTCTGAATCTGATGAACTCAAGAATATTTCTTCTGCACAATTGTCTTCTATATTCAGCTCTCCTGGAACAGGCAGGTCAGCTATACAGGTTAAACTTGTTTCTGTAAATTCTGGAAAAACAGGACTTAGCTCATCGTAGAACCTAATTGTCTGAAGACAAGATACGGTATCAAGTACAGTGGCCCGATACGTTCTTTCTACGGTCCAAAATCTAAGTACAGCACTAGTCGTTGGTATGTCAAAGTACATGCTTTCGCCTATGGCATAGGGTGAGTCAGGTTCATTTAACTCCAATTTCTCATTTACTTCAGGGTCTAGAGATGTATCACAAGAAATAGAGACAACATGAGGAGGGCAGACTTCAGCATCAAAATCCGGCAGAATAGATTCTGTTTTGATACAGCCGAAGCAATTTGAAAATTGCAAATTGTACTCACCTTGCTGATCTGCTAGTATTTCTGTTGCTGGCTGTGTCGTCCCATCGGGCAAAATCCACTCCAGACCAGCTATGCGTTCTAAATGGTCCACATTTATAGAGTCTACATTTACAGCTAGGTCTACAAGGATTAGTTTTTCATCGTTGATTATAGCACCATCCTTGTCCAGTAACTCGTATGCAACTTCGTGGTTTCTCTCATTGGTAAGAAATCTCATTGTATGCTTATCTGTAGTAAGATCATGAGAAATTTCTTTTTCTATTATACCATCTATTACAACTCTTAGTACCTCTACTTCTTCGGTATTGGCTTTAGAAAGGGTAGAGAAACTGAGGGAGTACAGATTTTTATTCTTAAAAGTAGCTGTAGTATCCGCTTCGCTTGTGATTTGAAAAGTGCTTGGTTCACTTAGCCTTATCTGGGGGTCAACAGGATTGGTACTCTGGTCCCCATTCCAGATGACAGATACTTCTTGCTCTTCGACAGTCTTGATGTTTTCTACAAAAATATTGTCTAGATAGTAACTGGTCTCTATGTTGCCTGAAGCAGCAGCCTCCAGACGCAAAGGTTCGTTGCTCTGACTGGCGACAAAACTCATACATGTTTGCTCGGCAAATTGTTGAGTGGCAACAAAAATACGCTTGTTGTTGACGGTAAGATAGACGCCGACGTCATCATCGGCAGCAGAAGTGCTGAGGTGGTCAAAACAAACAGAGTATTTTTCTCCAGGACACAAGTTTATCAGGTCACTTTCTATGTATTGTGCTTGCTGGCTAGGTATGTCTTCTATGCGGAATGAACGTTCTCTAAAATTTCTCGGCAGATCCATGTCTACCTTACTATTGAGAACTGTGGTGGCATTATTATAGAAAGACCATCCTATGGCCTGATTAGTGAGTAAGGAGACAGCCTCTCCCTTTTCGTTGGTGATACTTCCAGAACAGGGTTCAGAACAACTAGGTTTGTCATCTACTAAAGGTGTCAGCATAGTACCCTCAGTAGTTTCTTTTTCATCTATTGTCAATGAAATCTGGTCACATTGTTCATCACAACAACCACCAAAAACTTTCACTTCATCTATTATCCAGACCGACATACCTCCTCTGTTGCCTACAACTTCAGTTGGTGTCAGTTGAAAAGTAAATCGTGCTTGCTCTGCAATTATAAGTTCGTTTATATGCTCTAGTCTGAAAACTCTATCTGACCAGAACCTAGAAGTAGATATATTGGACTGAGAAAAGACCAAGTCTTCATCTTTAAAAATTTTGATATCGAATTTGGTAGGATAGTTATTCACTCTGCCATCAAGGTCTATTGGTGCCAATTCCAAAAATTCAAAACCAGATATTCTTCCTCTGTCTTCAGGAGCTAATAAAATAGAGAAAGTCAGTGGTTCAAAGGTTGTTGTATTTTGATAGGATACACAAAGGCCGCCATCAGAAGGCAGAAGTGAAGTGTCTGACGAATCCGATATGACATCATAGGTATACCCTTCTACGCTTAGGTGGTCAGCACTGGCTGGTAAGCCGACTGGTTCCGCAGTGATGCCGCCGCAATTCCCTCTCGCTGACTCACCCTCTAACTTTTGTTCTTTATCTGAGGAAGCCTGACTACCCATTTCCCAGTAGGCCAGTAAGTAGTCTTCATCAGGGGTTGCTTCCAGTCTGAGGTTGTCTAGAAATATGGCACCGTTATCATTCAGATTATTTGTACTAATCCGTAGAATAAGCGAGTCAGAGAGAAAGCCTCTTATAGGAAAATGAAAATGTTGTCTGGAGCCATTCAGAAAAGTATTCTTGGAATGTAGTGAACTTCTTTCCATGTCGTCTCTTAGAATCTGAAACGTATTACCTCCATCCGATGATACCTGTACAAATATATCTTCAGTGGCATTGGTGTTTTCAGCAACAAAGTCAAAGCTCAAGCTTACACTACAGAAGTCTTTGAGGTATATAGGTTGTGAAGTTATACTTGGCTGACTGCTGCCAGTTTTTTGTAAAGCCAACCAGTTGTTGCCAGGATCTGAATCTAAGGTAGAGATTACAGCCGTTGAACTGTTCCAGATGCCGAGGCCATCATTGAAACTATTGTTAAAAATTGGTTCTTCATTTTGAGCAGTTGCCTGATGTACTGCACAAACACATAGCACGGAGCAGAGCAAGACGGGTAGACCCATCGCACGATAGATAAGTTTCATTAGAAATGAATTAAAAATGGATTAATTGAAATAGATAAAATGAAAAGGCGTAGCTAACTGGTCAGTTGCTAAGTAATCAATCTGAATATGAAATGCTCTCGAAGAAATAGAGAAAGACGAAGTGCTTGTGTAGGCTGGTTAGGCATGATAAATGGATTTTTAATGTAAATAAAAATTCCACCCTTAGAATAGAGTAATCATGAGTTTTGGACAAGGGTATAATTCGTTACCTCGATAGTGCCAAACACTATGCCATTTTTTATAATATGTTCTATATGCTTAGTCCAAAAGGATTACTACTGGGATATCTCTACGATAGCTGTTCTTATGTCTTCATGTAGACTAGAATTGCTGGAAATGATACTGCCTCTGGATAGAAAATCCTGCTTTCCATTATAATCGCTCACCTTGCCTCCAGCTTCTTCTACTAGTAATATGCCTGCAGCAATATCCCATATGTTCAGAGAATTTTCGTAGTAGATGTCAAGTTTTCCGCAAGCAACATAAGCGAGATCAAGTGCTGCAGAACCTAGTCTTCTGATGCCTCTGCAATTCATTACACAGTAGCGCAGGATATCAAAACTGACCTCCATCTTGCTGTCTTTACGATAGGGGAAGCCGGTGACGACTAGGGCATCAGACATATTGGTTACAGAAGAAACTTTGATGGGTTTATTATTTGCCCAAGCACCGTGACCTTTGATAGCTGTATAAGCGATATCCAACATAACTTCGTAGACGATGCCCAAAGTGATGGTTTCCTCTTCCATCAAGGCTATAGAAATAGAAAAATGTGGAATCTTGCGTAAGTAGTTTGTGGTGCCATCTAGAGGATCTACAATCCAGGTTAATGCTTGAGAGCTATCATCTTTTGTGTCTTCTTCTGTAATAAAGCCTGCCTCAGGGGTTACTTCGCGCAAGGCTGTAACGATCATCTGCTCTGCTTGCTTATCGACATAGCTGACTAGGCTGTTGAGTTCTTTTTCTTCTATGTCGGAAGCAGATACTTTGTCCAACTCTTCTCTTATAAAGACTGCGACGTCTTTACATAAGTCTGTGAGAAAGTTGCGAAGTTCTGATTTCTGGTGGACTGCCATGAATTTTAGCCCATCTCAGCTACCACCTCTGTTACCTCAGGCACCATTCTCTTTAGCATACCTTCTATGCCAGATTTCAGAGTGACAGTGGATGAAGGACAGCCGCTACACGAACCTTGGAGGACGACAATGACTTTGCCTTTATCAAAAGCTTTGAACTCGATATTTCCACCATCCATTTCTACAGCTGGCTTTACATACTTGTCTATGAGCTCTTTTATTTTTACAACTATTTCTGCTTCTTCACCATCATATTGATAACCCACGCCAGATTCTTCTTCCAGCTTAGCCATTGCTTCGTCAAAACCTTCATTAATGATAGTCTTGCCCTCTGCCACGTAGTTCTTGATGAATTCTTTAGTCTTGAGCTTGATGTCTTCCCATTGATAATTCATTTCCTTGCTGATAGTAACAAAGTTGTTGCAGACATAGACGCCTTTGACATAAGGCAGCTGAAACAGCTCAGCCGCAAGTGGAGACCATTCATTGGCCAATTCTTCCGTACGGAAATCAGCGGTCCCTTTATGTAACATTCTATTGGTTACAAATTTCAGAGATTCAGGATTAGGTGTCTGCTCAGTGTAGAGCATTACTGGACTGGTTGTTTTTGCTTCCATTTCTTCTTATTAAACCGGCTATTGTGTAATAGTTAACGAAATTACTCAGATTTTGGTTTTGAAATCAAATAAATACTTTACAATGCTTAAAATGAGCTGAAACAAGCAGATACATTGGTTGTTTATGAATAATGAACGATCTTGCCAAGCTAAATAGCAAATTATATTACCATTAACCACGTTGTTCTAAGGAACAAGCTGAAGCACAAAGCCTAAAGTTTATTGAGCCAAAATCAAGAAATAGAAAGGAATACAGTAGATAATGACACGGAAGTCCTGAAATCTCTGTCCTTGTCCAAGATTATCCTCCCCGTTGTCATAGGGATAGCGGTTATTCTATTTATGGTGTTCAAGCAATTTGATCTAGATGAATTCAAGCAGATAAATTGGAATGGTCGCTTGTGGTTGTTCCTAGGAATTGCAGTCTTTGTGTATATGCTCAGGCATATCTTCTATGCTTTGAGGCTCAAAATATTGGCGGACAACGAGTTTTCCTTTAAGCATTCTGTTGAGTTAGTCTTTATCTGGGAGTTTGCTTCAGCTATATCGCCGACGTCTATCGGAGGCTCCGCAGTAGCTGTCTTTTTCTTATCCCAAGAGAAGATCTCAGCCGCCAAAGCTGTATCCATAGTTTTATATACTGTGATTATAGATACCATCTTCTTCCTTCTTTCACTCGTATTTATGCTGTCTATTCTGGGTCCCCAGATGATTAGGCCCGAGCTTGGTTCTCTATTCAGTGGCTACGGCATTACCTTCTTAACAGTGTGGTTATTCATGCTTTTCTATGGAGGCGTCCTCTTGGTAGGCTTATTCAGACCTAGAGTAATCAAGTGGGTGCTCTTTGGGATGGCTAAGCTGCCATTGATAAGAAGATTCAAGAAAAGTTTGTATCAGACTGGTCTAGATGTCGTAACGACTTCTTCAGAACTAAGGACCAAACCTCTAGGATTTCATCTAAAGGCTATCCTCCTAACCATAGGTGCATGGGTAACCAGATTTATCACGGTCAATTTTATCATAATGGCACTGGTAGAGGTAGACTGGTCCTTTATGAATCAGTTTCTTATGTATGCACGATCTGAAACCATGTATGTGATTACACAATTCAGTCCTACGCCGGGAGGCTCAGGGGTTATGGAGCTTATGTTTTCCGGATTTTTTGCGGATTATATATCCAAAGGAGTAGGTTCTGTCGGGGCTTTGCTCTGGCGACTCATCACTTACTATCCTTATCTTATTATAGGCGCTATTATCATACCTAACTGGATAAGAAGGGTCATAAAACAAAAGCGTAGCCAGAGCTAATCAGAACAGGGTAGGCGTACTTGCGATAGCACCTTCATGCTCCAGCAGCCATCTTTTTACTTCTAGTCCATGCGCATAGCCTGTGAGGGATCGATTTTTTCCTATAACGCGGTGGCAAGGGATTATTAGAGGCAGTGGGTTTTTGCCATTAGCCATGCCTACAGCCCTTACAGCCTTAGGATTGTTGAGGTTAAGAGCAATAGTACCATAGCTTGTCATCGCACCAAACTGTATGTTCTGCAACTCTTTCCAAACAGCTAAGAAGAAGGGTGGATGCTTGTCTAAGTCCAATGGCAGGTCGAAATCCTTCCTTTTCTTTGCAAAATAAGCGGTCAGTTGCTCCTTGGCGCTTAAGGTCAGTTCATTGCTTTTATGGCTGAGAACAGGCTGTTCTATACTAAAATCTATTGCCGTCAGACCTTTTGAGCTTGCAGAAATGGTCCAGTAGCCTACGGGGCTGGTAATAAAGTCCTGGTATACTGTCGTTTCTGGTTCCATAGTGGGCAAGAAAAGAGTGGATTAGATATCAAAAAAAATACGATATGAAAAATAAAGATAATCCTATAGTTTACTCCCAAAAAGGATATAAATTTGCAACCGCTTTAATAGAAAGCGCTGAAATGCAATTTCGGAAACCAACTATTATTAAGAGTTCTGATTTATCTGAGCTCTTTAAGGTGCCTTAGCTCAGTTGGTAGAGCAATGGATTGAAAATCCATGTGTCCCTGG
>CAYNJK010000129.1:0-9090 GCA_964397575.1 uncultured Saprospiraceae bacterium | reverse complement strand
ATACATAAATGCCCCTAAAATGAAAACCATAACCCTAATTAATTTTCTGATTGTCTTAGCAATAATCATAGGTTGCTCTACAAAGCCGGAACCGTCATTTTCTGCACAGCAGAAATTCGTAACAGATGATCTTACAAATTTCTACAGGGCCTTTGATTCTATCAGTGTAGAATCTGACACTTCCAATTATTCAAAAATCATCAATGCGCTATTTATCAATAAGGCTTCAGTGGGGCAAAAGAGGATGATTGCAGAACGTAGATACACCATGAAGGAATATAAGAATACAGTTATAAGTCGACCAAAATTCTGGAGCTCACTTAGAAAAAACGTGAAAGAGGTCGCTGCATTTTCTGATGAAATTAAAATCGGCATAGATCGTCTACATAACATTTATCCTGAGCTTAAGCATTCGACTATTTATTACACTGTAGGAAATCATCGTTCTCCAGGTACAGGTGTAGACAGTTTGGTTCTGCTGGGTAGTGAATTTGCTTTAGGAGATTCTACAACTGTAGTAGAAGAACTGCCAAGTTATAATCAAGATTATTATAAGATAAATCCCATAAATCATCTTCAGTTTTTATGTGTCCACGAATATGTACATACCCAGCAAAAACCTATGGTCCACAATTTATTATCGCTAACCCTTTATGAAGGAATTGCGGAATTTGTAGCCATTAAAGCTACTGGACAAAGTTCACCATGGAAGGCTTTTGTCTATGGCCCAGAGAACGAGAAAAAGATATTGGAAAAGTTCGAATCAGATATGTTTAAGCCTACTAGTATATACAACTGGCTTTGGAATCCTCCGGACAACGAATTTGGCACCAGTGATTTGGGCTATTTTGTAGGCTACCAAATAGCTTCAACATTCTATGAGTCAGCAAGCGACAAAAAATTAGCAATCAAAAAACTGATTGAATTGGATTATAACAATGAAAAAGAAGTTGAAGACCTGGTCAATTCAACAAAAGTATTTTCAGTTAAGCTCGAAGAGATAGAAAAAGAATATGAAAGTCTACGTCCTACAGTGAAGAGTATCAGACAGTTTGAGAATAACAGTCAGCAGGTAGATCCAAGTATTAAAGAAATAACTGTAGAATTTTCTAAACCATTGAATGGACATAATACTGGAGTAGATTTTGGTGACCTTGGTAAAGACGCTTTCCCTAAAAATGATATTAACGGGCGGTATTGGGGTGAAGATGGAAGAACATGGACTATTGCTGTTGAGCTGGAGTCAAACAAGAATTACCAACTACTTATAACAAGCAATTTTCGAACAAAGAACGGAGAACATCTCAAACCTTACTTAATTGATTTCAAAACAAAGTAAAGGACCCAACGACCAATCAAATGAAGCAATGAAAACACTATTACTCCTGTCTGTGAGCCTTTTGTTTTTTTGTTGTAAGGGGCAAGAAAATGTAAATAGTATTGCTCACGAGCAAGCTAAAACGCCTATTCCAACAGTTAAGAAAGAACAGACCCAAGCGCAGATTAGTCAAGTTGTCAGAATGATGTTCCAAGACAGCAAAGGACACTTATGGTTTGGCACAGAAGATGGTGCTTTCAAGCATTCGAATGATTCACTCCTACATCTAGATAAAATCAGAAGCGCAACAGGCAGAGAAGTAACAATTAAAGATATTAAAGAAGATAAAGATGGGACCATATGGATTGGTCATACAGCTGGGATCAGTAGTGTAGACGGAGAAAAGGTTTTAAATTACTATGAGTCGGATGGTTTGGCAAGTAATGACGTATGGTGTATAGAGACAGATAGGGAAGGAAATGTATGGATAGGCACGATAGAAGGTGTAAGTATATATGACGGGAAAAAATTCACAAAGTTCGAGTTGCCAGAAGGAGAAATAGATAGAACACGAGGTGTCTCTAGTAATAAGATGGTTCATAATATAACGGAAGATAGTAAGGGCTTGATTTGGTTTTGCACCAATGCAGGGCTATTTAGCTATGCCAATAATCAAATTACAAATGTTTCAAAGGAAGTTGGTATCCAAACTAATTTTGTAAATGAAGTATATGAAGATAAGAATGGAACAGTCTGGGTATCAACGAAGCAGGGCTTATATAAAATAGCAGAAAGCAAAGCTATAAATATTACTGAAGGGAAACTAGAAACTGGCAAAGGCATCGGTAGTATTACTGAGGACAAAACCGGAAAACTATGGTTTGTCTCTAATCAGCACTATTTATTTACTTATGATGGAAATGAGATTGAGGAAGTTCAAAAGCCTGAGCACAATAAAGGTCCCGTAGTTTTTCAAATTTATAAAGACCAGAAACAAAGACTTTGGTTTGTAGGCTATGGAGGAGCTTTCAGAATGGAGAACGACCTATTTTTAAATATTACAAAGAGTGGACCGTGGTGATAGTGGTGCACATAATCCGATATAGGTTTATAGTCTGATTCCTATAAAAGTATCTACCTTAGATACTGTAACATAATAACAAACATGTTAGCTAATTCGACTGGAACTACTCTTGGCTTGGAACATACCTGGCGCTGGTATGGTCCCAAGGATCCTATTCCTCTGTCCCATATCAAAATGGCAGGCGCGACAGGCATTGTATCTGCCTTGCATCATATTCCCAATGGTGAATTATGGTCCAAGCAAGAAATCACAAAGAGAAAAAATGAGATTGAAGCAGCAGGACTTAATTGGTCCGTCGTAGAAAGTGTCCCTGTACATGAAGACATAAAAAAGAGAAGTGGCGACTATGGACATTACCTCGAGAATTACAAGCAAACGATCAGAAACCTAGGCGAGCTGGGCATAGATACGATTTGTTACAATTTTATGCCTGTTCTGGACTGGACGCGGACAGACTTGGCTTATGTGCTGCCGGATGGTTCCAGAGCATTGCGGTTTGATGCGACAGAGTTTGCACTATTTGAGTTGTTTTTACTCAAACGACCAGGGGCGGAGACTGCGTATACACCAGATCAGATCACAGCTGCAGAAAAGCGACTAGCAGGAATGGGTGATTCCGAGAAGACCATTCTTGTAAACAATATTATTGCTGGTCTTCCTGGCGCAGAAGAAGGCTACTCTCTAGAAGAATTCCAAGCGGTACTTAATGAATACAAAGAGATAGACAGAGCAGCCTTACAAACCAACCTTATTGCCTTTCTAAAAGCTATCATGCCAGCCGCTGAAGAATCAGGGGTCAATATGGCCTTGCATCCCGATGACCCACCGTTTTCTATTCTCGGGTTACCCCGTGTAGTGAGTACAGAAAAGGATGTTAAGCATATTCTAGATTCAGTAGCCAGTGCTTACAATGGTCTGTGTTTTTGTACAGGATCTTTTGGCGTTAGGCCAGACAATGATTTAGCAGGTATGATAAGCCGTCTGGGTGACAGAATCAATTTTGTACACCTTAGAAGCACGACTAGAGATACGCAGGGCAATTTCTATGAGGCGGATCATCTGACGGGTGATGTAGACATGTATGCTGTTATAAAAGCACTGCTTGTAGAGCAGGCAAGGAGAATAGAAACAGGAAGAACAGATTTTCGTCTACCTATGCGACCTGACCATGGTCACCAGATGCTAGATGATTTGCACAAAAAAGTTAATCCTGGTTACTCTGCTATCGGCAGACTAAGGGGCTTGGCGGAGTTGCGCGGATTGGAGCTAGGGGTCAGAAAGTCTATGTGAAGAAGAACGGACTGAGGTGCTTAAGTCAGCATAGCAAGGTCAGGACATAGTCTTACCTGATATTCTTAAGCTCAATAAAGTCCATATCAGAGAAATCTTGATTTTCGCCGCCCATCGCCCATATAAAAGCGTAACTGGTCGTCCCTGATCCTGCATGTACAGACCAAGGAGGAGAGATAATCGCTTGATCATTTTGGACCCATAGATGTCTGGTCTCTGTTGGTTGTCCCATAAAGTGCATGACCCCATGATTCTTAGGCACATCAAAGTAGAAGTAGGCCTCACTGCGCCTGTCATGTGTATGCGGCGGAAAAGTATTCCATACATTGCCTTCCGCCAGTATCGTTAGTCCCATAACAACTTGACAACTCTTTATACCAGCTCCATGGATGTACTTATAGATTGTCCTTTCGTTAGAGGTGGTGGCAGCTCCGAGTTTAAATGGTGCCGCTTTCTCTTTGGTATACATTTTATTGGGATAAGTTTTATGCGCAGGACAAGAGAATATATAATACTTAGCAAGTGCTTTCTTGTTCGTAGATTTAAAAGAAACTTTTTGGGTGCCACGTCCAAGATACAGACAACTTAGATTATCCATCTTGTAAGTCTTACCATCTGCAGTTATGCTGCCTTTGCCACCTACATTGATGATGCCCATTTCTCTTCGCTCTAGAAAATATTTACTGCGTAGTGACTTATACTTCCCTAATTTTATAGCTCTAGCCGAGGGCATCACGCCGCCTATTACCATTCTGTCGTAGTGACTGTAGACAAAATTAGACTTGCCAGCTTCCATCAGTTTTTCGATAAGGAAGTCGGCTCTTAATTCTGCTGTATTCATTCTTTCTACCTCTCTAGGGGAAGCTTCGTGACGCTGATCCATTTGTATTCTGTTTTGTGTCTATTCGAAAATACCGAAAGTTATTGAGTTTAAAAAAAGTGCCTTAGTAGAGAAATTTCTTTTGAAGACTTGTTGTATCAAGTACTTTTTCTGCTTTATTTATTTCAAAAAGATATCGAGAACCAAGTGCTAGGGCTAGCGTCCCATCCAACCACCATCGACTGTCAGAATTTCGCCGCTCACATAATCGGAGGCCTTAGATGCTAAGAAAACAATTGGACCTTTGAAGTCCTCAGGTGTGCCCCAGCGACCATTAGGAATACGATCTAGGATGGCTTTATTCCGATCAGGATTTTCTTGGAGTGCCTTTGTGTTATCTGTAGCAATATACCCTGGCGCAATGGCATTGACACAGACACCTTTGCCTGCCCATTCATTAGAAAGTCCTTTGACGAGACTACCGATAGCGCCCTTGCTTGCTGCATACCCAGGAACCGTAATTCCCCCTTGAAAAGTGAGTAATGAAGCCGTAAAAATTATCTTGCCACTTCCTCTCTCCAGCATCAATTTTCCAAACTCTCTTGCGAGCACGAACTGCGCATTGAGATTTACTTCTAAGACTTTGTCCCAATAAGCATCTGGGTGCTCAGCGGCTGGCGCACGTAGAATAGTGCCGGCATTATTAACTAAGATATCTACTCTTGCTGAGGAGGCTCTAACTTCATTTATAAATTGGTACACAGCAGTTCTATTGCTAAAGTCTGCTTGGTAAGCAGTAAACTCTCTGCCGAGTGCTTGCACCTCTTTTTCGATAGCACTTCCACTCGACTCTAGACTTGCAGAGACGCCTATTATATCAGCTCCTGCCTCAGCCAAGGCCAGTGCCATACCTTTTCCTATCCCTCTTTTACAACCTGTGACTATAGCGGTCTTTCCTGAGAGATCAAATGAATGTAAAATGCTCATAAATCTAAATGTCGATTATTAATTATAAAAAATGAATTGCGTAACTAAAGTCGTGAATTCTATAACCCAAACAAGCTCGGCAACCACAACGATATATCTTCAAAGAAGGTTATCAGAAATAAAATGCCTATCATCACTCCAAGGAAAGGCAGTAAGGGCTTTATTACCTTAGTCACAGAAATTTTTGCTACTCCTGAGCCGACAAATAAGATCGTACCTACAGGCGGCGTACACAAGCCTATACATAAGTTAAGCACCATGATAATCCCAAAATGAACTGGATGCATTCCTAACTCCGTCACTACAGGTAGAAAGATAGGTGTAAAGATGAGCACTGCAGGTGTGATGTCCATGAAAGTACCCACAATGAGTAGGGTGATATTAATAAGCACAAAAATCAAGAAAGGGCTACTTACTTTATCTAATAGAAAACCTGTCATCAGTTGGGGAATACTTTCAAATGAAAACAACCAAGACATTGCCATAGAAGTACAGATGAGGAACATCACAACAGCAGTTGTCTTCGCACTGCGCAATAAGATGTCAGGCAGATTTTGGAGAGTGATGGTTCTATAACTAAAGCCCAAGATCAAAGCATAAAAGACAGCAACTGCTGCCGCTTCTGTTGCGGTAAAGACACCTTGTACTATGCCACCGACAATAATGACCAGCATCAGCAAACTGAAAAAAGCTTTTCTAAAATTTTCCCACAATTGCCTGAGACTTACTCTTTCTCCTTTCTGGATATCTTCTTTACGTGTCATGATAGCTGCCATGCCCATCAGGCCTATACCTATAAGTATACCTGGCAAATAACCAGCTAAGAATAAAGCCGCCACAGATGCGGCCCCACCACTGGCCAATGCATAGACAATGAGCACATTGCTCGGCGGAATAAGCAATCCTGTTGTAGAAGCGGTAATATTTATAGAGGCACTAAGTGGTCTGGAGATGCCTTCGTCTTCCATTCTGTCTGTCATGACAGAGCCTATTGCAGAAGCTGCAGCAACAGCAGACCCTGATATTGCCCCAAAGAGCATAGCAGCCAAGACATTGACATAAGCCAAGCCACCTGGCAGACTACCGACCATAGCTTTGGCAAAATTGATCAGACGATTGGCTATACCACCACTGTTCATCAGTTCGCCAGCGAGCACAAAAAATGGAATGGCCAACAGAGCAAAACTGTCTATACCCGTTGTCATTCTTTGAGCAACTGTAGTAATCGCTGGCAGAGTTGCAATATTAATTAGGATAGCTAAGGTCGTAGAGATGCCGATGCTATATGCCACGGGCACCCCATAAGCGAGCAAAGCAAAAAAACTGATAAATAAAAACAGAATTGTAATGAGTTCTATCGACATTAAGCTTCTGATTTCTGATCCACTAATTGTCTCTCATATAATCCAATGTTATATATTGAGTGAAGCATTATCACGATACCGCTGATGGGAACTATCGCATATACATACCCGAGTGAGACATGCATAGCGGGCGACACCTGACCTAAGTACAAGGTTGTATACACCAGGTTGCCACCACCTATAACCATAACAACCAACGCAAATAAAAACATCAAACCCTCTATTATCTGACGTCGTCTCAGTAATTTTTCTGGACTTAACTTTTGTAGCAAAAAATCCATGGTCAAGTGTTCCCGTTTGCCATTGAGGTAGGCCGCCCCGAGAATAGACAGCCAGATCAATGCAAATCTTGCAAACTCCTCTGTAAAAGAGAATGACCTATTCAGCACATATCGAGCAAATACTTGCCAGAGTACATCTATGACCAATAGCGCAAAAATCACAAGTAGCGCTAGCTCTATAGTACGGTTTATACCTTGATGTAATCTTTCCATTCTACTGCGCTTTTATTTCATCTATGATACGCTTCATGTTGGGATCTTTGACAAATTCCCCTAAGACTGCTTTGGACTTATCCGCAAAGAGCGACTTGTCTGGTCGGTACACTTCTACCTCGGCTTCAGCAAGTGTCTTCATGCACTTATCGACGTTATCTTTCCATAATTGCTGCTGCGCTTTGGAAGAAAAGCTGGCTGCTTTCTTCATCCAAGCTTGCTCTTCTACAGTAAGTGTCTCCCAATATTTAGTGCCTATGACCAGTACGTCTGGAATAGAACTGTGCTCATCCAGAGTATAATATTTGCAGATCTCATAATGACGAGATCCTACAAAAGAAGGCGGATTATTTTCTGCGCCATCTACAACACCTTGCTGCAAGGCAGAATACAGTTCACCATAAGCCATAGGTGTCGCTGAGCCACCCATCTGATTGACCATATCTACAGACATCTGATGATTCATGACGCGTATTTTCAGACCTTCTAAGTCTTGAGGTGTTTTGATAGGTTTTTCTGTGGTATAAAAACTCCGACTGCCTGCATCATAGAAACATAGACCTCTCAAGAGATAAGCTGTCCCAGACAACAATAAGTTCTCGCCAGTACTTCCTTCCAGGACATCAAACAAATGTTCCTTGTCTCTGAATAAATAAGGCACCCCCATCACCTTAAACTCTGGTGCAAAATTGGCCATCGCCGCAGCACTGACTTTGGTCATGGCTACACTGCCTATCTGTAAGAGCTCTAGCACTTCACGTTCTGTTCCAAGCTGACCATCTGGAAATATTTTGACTGATAATTGTCCTTGGGAATATTCCCTTACTTTTTCTGCAAATACTTCCATGCCTTGATGGACAGGATGCGAGGTGGGTAAAGTATGCGCCAGATACACTACTTTGTTTTGATTTAAATTGCAAGAACAAAGGAGCAAGCAGCAGATACTTAATATGTAGAAGAGGAATTTCACACCTCACTAAAGTTAAAATAATTTTGTGCATTGTAATAACAGATGTTCTCTACCATCTTGCCTAACCATTCCATGTCCGCAGGCAATTCGCCATTCACAACATCTTTTCCGATGAGATTGCAAAGTATACGTCTAAAGTATTCATGCCGAGGAAAGGACAAGAAACTTCTGCTGTCAGTAAGCATACCTACAAAGCGACTGAGTAAACCCATATTGGACAGCGCATTGAGTTGTTTTTCCATACCGTCTTTCTGATCGAGAAACCACCAGGCAGAACCCCATTGTATTTTCCCTGGCGTGACGCCATCATTGAAGTTACCCGCCATCGTTGCAAAGACTTCATTGTCACGTGGGTTGAGATTGTAGAGTATGGTTTTTGTAAGTTGGCCTTGTGTATCCAGCTTTCTCAGAAAGGCGGACAGCCCTTCTGCCTGCTCGTAATCTCCGATGCTATCACAACCGACATCGGCACCTACACTATTCATGAGACGAAGATTGTTATTCCTGATTGCACCAAGATGAAACTGCATCGTCCAATTGCGGGCATAATACATTTCTCCTAACTTGTATAGCACAGCCATCTGAAACATCGCTGACTCTTTCTGAGTGATGGAGTCCTGTGATTTTCCTTTGCTTAAAATTCCATCAAGCTTTTCTTCTTGAATTTTTATGTCATAAAGTCGGGACAAACCATGGTCAGCCAATTGGCAGCCAGCTGAGGCAAAGAATTCTATACGTTCCTGGAGAGCAGTCAGTAAGTTGT
>CAYNJK010000128.1:0-9124 GCA_964397575.1 uncultured Saprospiraceae bacterium | reverse complement strand
ATGCATGGGAGTGAGGTATTGCTGAGGGCGGTAATTACAGGTCTGCTTCCTACTTCCACATTAGTTGTTGTTGTAGTTGCACAGTTGCTAGGGGTTGTTATTGTGACGGTATATAGTCCTTCTATCGCTAGCGCAGTTATTATTCGACCGTTGTGATTAAGTCCATTAGGATCTTCCCACAAATAGGTGGCACCTGGTATAAATGAACTAGTCAGTAAGACACTGTCACCTTCGCAATGTGGACCATCATTTGTGGCACCAACATTTAGATTGGTTTCCACACTTACTTGAAAAATGTCAGAAGTATCAGAACTGCAAATTCCTTCTTCTGCAATAACAGACCAGTCACCAGATAAGTCGTTTGTTATTGCTGGAATTAGTAGACTGTTAGAACTTACTGATTGGAAGAAACTTCCATTATTAAACCAGGTAAATCTAGTACCATTCTGTATGTTAGGAACGGTAAGAACAGCTGTTTGTCCTTCGCAGAAAATAGACTCTCCTTCTATTACTGGTGTTTCTGGATTGTCAAATACTATAACCTGGGCTGTTGCTGTATCTGAGACACAGACATCTTGCTTTATAACCAAAGTGTAAGTGCCTTGATTGGCTTTTTGCACATCAGGTATTACTTCCGGGAATTGTCCTTCAGAGGAATAATTATTTGGACCAGTCCATTCATAAGTAAAGTCTGGATCGAAAATATCTGTTGACAAGGATAAGTCATCACCTTCGCATAGTGTTATAAATGGATTAGGAATATTAGCTAAGGGTGGAGGTGTTACAAGTAGTTCCAGAGTATTAGAAGGATTAGAGTTGCATCCATTGCCTAATATTTCCACATAATAGAATCTTGTTCCAGTAAGAGGCTGTATAGTGAAACTGGGGCCATCAGTCTGCCCGATAAGTGTACCATTAGGTGAGACGCCTTCGTACCAGAAATACTCCACTATTTCTGTAAAACTATTGGTGTTCAACAAAACGAGCTCACCATTACAGACTGTAGTCTGACTTGTAAATATTTCTGGACTATCTATCTCATTCACATCAATGTCTACTTGTCCTGAAAATTCACAACCAGCAGTACTTGTCGCAGTTAATATATAAGTTCCACTGGCACTAGAGCTTATGTTTGTTATTTCTGGATTCAGTAGATTGGAGCTGAAATTATTAGGTCCTGTCCACTGGACCCTAAAGCCATCATTGGGAGGCAGATTAGAAATCAACTTTAAAGTATCATTGAAGCAAAGACCACTTAGAAATTCTGGATTTAATTGTTCGGCTTCTATGATAATGTCAGCGATGCAGCTTGAAATATTGTCTGACTCATCTTGGACAAATATTTCATAGCTAAGATTTTGGTCAAGATCGGAGCATAGTATTTGTCGAGGAAAGAAGTAGGTGCTATCCACTCCACAATTATCAGATGACTCATAGTTAAGATCCCTGAATAATACAGGATAGAAGTCTTGAAGTAAGGGATCTATCGTATAGGTGATGTCTTCACAAGTTAGTATCGGAGAGATGGTGTCTCTTACTTCTAAGTCTATGATACAGGCTCCTTCGTTTTGCGATGCGTCATCGCCGCTGTACCTCAATTGATACGATCCTACATCCAGATTTATGGCCTCAGTAAGAGTATCTCTTGAAGTACTACTCATCAGTTCTGTAAGAATATTTACTTCGGCATACTGAAGGTTTATTCTTATAAAAGAAATGTTATCTGTTCCTTGGAAACCACTGATCTGTTGTGGGTCACAGGGTTGTGTGCCGATACCCGTATTTGCATTATTGATAATGGTAAATTCTATTAATCCATCACTATTCCATCTTTGTAACTGAGAAAGTGACAATTCTAGTTTTAGTTCCCTGTCGCTGCAGTCGCCATTAGATACTGTTACCAGTGCTTGGCCATTTTCGTCACTTATAGTAACTGTGCTACCGTCTTGGAGATTAAGGTTGTACTGGATGGTAAGTGTAGGATTGGTAAATAGAACTGGTAAAGCTATATCTTCAAAACTAATCATTCGGTCTGATGCCTGGTAAACATCAAAGAAGGAGTTGAAATTGAAATTAAGAAATTCATCTACTGAGGGAATAGTCTCATCGAAAATAATAACGCCTTCGCAATTGTCTTCGTAGGAAACAATTTCAGGCGCCTCAAAATCAAAAAAGCATGCCTCATCAGAAATGAAAACCACTTGATCTTCTGGGCACACAATTATAGGTGGACCAGTATCTCTGACGTCTATAATCTGTTCGCAGCTGGCTAGATTGCCTCCGCAATCTGTAATGCTGTAGGTTATATTATTGACACCTATTTCTAGAGCTATAATTTCGTCGGACTGAGTGGTTATTATTTCTTCTCTGTCATTTATCAGAACAGACCAACTGGCTTCTGCCTGAGTGAGACAATTATCGCTGAATTGTGGTAAGGTCAGCAGATGATCAGTCTCGCATTCATTGTTTCCTAGTTGAAGCTCAAAATCTAATGGACAGTTAAATATAAAAGGAGGTTGAGGATCAACTATAGAGAAGAGAGCTTCACTCTGTGATATATTTCCACATACATCAAAGGCAACAATACTTATTTGTTGTGTAGAAATGCCACCGAAGGTGTTGTTGCAATCACTCATCTGAAGAGTGGGCTTGAAAGCAGAGTTTATAATACTGGTATCTGTATATATCTGCGGATCTAAGCCTCTGATTACGTAACTGTTGCAATTGTCTTCTACGATTGTAAATGCATAAGCATCTAGCCAGGTATTAAAGACGGATTCTATATTTGCAGTATTACATAGCACCACAGTGTCCCTTGGTAAAGAGACAAATTGTGGACCTGAAAAATCTTGTACTTGTATTATCTGGACCAAGGAATCTGTGTTCCCACAGACGTCTGTAGCAAAGTACTTTCTTGATATTTGGTTTTGGCAATTAGAATTGAAAATTGTACTGTCTTGAAAACTAAGTGTAGCAGAAGAACAATCATCTACTGCACTTGCAAACATAGCTATGTCTGTAAGATCTGCGTCGCAATCTATTGCAATACTCGATTCAGCAACAATCTCAGGTGCAATTGTATCTCTGACAGTTATGATTTGGAAAGTATCTATAGAATTTCCACAAGCATCCTGTGCGGAGAAGGATCTGGTTATTTCATAGTTAAAATAATCGCAGCTTAAGCTGTCCACAGATCTATTGATACTTACAGAAACTGCAGGTGTGATATCTTCGTCACAGCCGTCCATAACGATTGGCAATACGTCAGTTAAGTCTTGATTGCAAAGTATAGTGGTGTCTGAAGGAACAAAGGTGAAGATGGGAAATTCTTCATCGGCGCTCAGGGCAAAATTTGCGCGGGTAACATTGGCATTGCCACAACCATCTTCAAGAAAAAAGCTCACCTCTACTGCCCAATCACAGTTGGCTCTATCTATGACAATATCAGTACTATCAGTGAAGAAGCTGAATCCGGAATTACCTTGGCTATCAGTCCAGGAATAATTGTTCCATATTATAGTGTCACTACAAGCATCGATCGCTGTTGCATTTCCAAAATTGTCTAACCATTGCTGCAGACTGTCTCGAACACCTGTATGACAAGGTATGGCAAGGTCAGTAGCTGCCGTGACGACAATAGGTGCAACGCCATCCTGTATGTGAAAGGCTGCGAAATAAGTGGAGTCAGTTCTATTGCCACAAGAATCTGTTGCAAAGTAGCCTAACTCAAAGATGCCGTCCTGACTGCAGCTGCTATCCTGACTTGCCAATAAGTTGGCCAATGCAGTTGGTTTGGGCTGCGTAGGGAAAATAGTAGCGGTAGGATCATCTACCTCTGCGTTGGCTTGGCTGTCATACCATAAGTCAAAGGCGGCCTCTATATCCGAATTACATATGACCGTAATATCCTGTGGTAAAGTCGTAAATGCTGGTGGAATTGTATCAGAATTCAGGGCAGCAACATTCAGGGAGCTCCAGAGAAGCATAGGTAGAATTAGTAGATATTTGCTACTCTTGTGCACTGATTAGATAACGAATTTTAAGATTAATGTGTACTAAAATTAGCCCACTGATTCAGAAGCTACTCTTCTTCCTCTTTTGAAGTCTCTAGGTTTGTTAGTTTTTTGTCTTCCACGTTTTCATCAAGGAACTCATTCAGCTTGTCTATCTCAAAATTCGTTTGCATTTCTCCAAAGGAATTGATTTTGATATCGAAACCACTTAATTCATCGTGAACTGCTGGTTTTCCTTGTTTTTTCATCTTTTTAGGCATAAATATCAGTTTATAATTATCGACCCAATAGTGGACCGCATAAGTTACAACGTCTTTTGCCCATCTTGAAATTCCGAAATAACATTTTATTAAGTATATCCCTAGCTGTTATCACCCAATATTCATACCTAAGTTAGAATTTCAGGCATATTCATGAGGACAGAGGGCTTTTATAGCCCTGCTATGCAAGGGAGAACAGTGATAAGGCTCAGATAATTGCCTTTCTAAGCTGGATAATACTGACTAATTAAGGCTATTCTAGTCTTTTACTATAGAGCTATCATTCGCCCTTTTAAAGTAAAATAAGAACCCAAAAGACCTCATCCAGCTGATACTCACTTTCTGACCTCAGCTAGAACAGGGGCAGATATTGTGCTTTTGTTATACTTAAAAGCTAGATTATCAAGAACTAACAAATCTAATTTCATCTAATATGTATGACTAAGAACCACATATTTCTTAGTCAGATTACTATGATTAATGGACTTTGTAAGGTGGTGAGCAAGTGCCTAAAATAATTAGAAAAAGCAGTTCAAAAATTTGGCGCAAAAAATATTAATTATCATATCTTTGCCGTCCGCTTCAAAGGTGGAGTGGGTGAGTGGCTGAAACCACCGGTTTGCTAAATCGGCGTACTTGGAAACAGGTACCGGGGGTTCGAATCCCTCCTCCACCGCAACTAAGATATTTTTCGGGGCGTAGCGCAGTCCGGTTAGCGCACCTGGTTTGGGACCAGGGGGCCGGAGGTTCGAATCCTCTCGCCCCGACATTAAAGCTCATCTGTTTTCAGATGGGCTTTTTTTGTTTATAAGATCAAGGCCTGTACTTGATTACATACTTTGGTATAGTTTTGCTATTCATTAAGTCTAGGAAGGAAATTTTGAAAGTGACCTTATTACCCTCTATAATTGCCTCAGGGTCACTCGTGAATTCTACTGGACCAGGTAAGTGATATATATACTTGAGTCCAATTTCGCCAAACATCATCGACATCATCTCCATCATTTCTTCATCCTCTTCTTCACTGTTTTCTCCACCCAGTCCCATATCATCGAGTCCCAGATCCTCTTCTCCAAGCTTATCGGATATATCCTGCTCTGGAATAATGACTGTGCCATTTTTTAGATCTACTACATCCATCAAGTCGTCAAAGAATTTAGAAAGGCCTTTCTCACTGTCTGATAGAAAATTATCAGCAGCACTTAGGGTCTTGGAATATTCTTCTGGGCTATCGTATTTTAAACCTAATCTAAAGCTTGTTTCCTGACTGTCATCAGAGTTACTAAGCATCATGTTCAGGTTCTTCATCAGTCCCGCATCAGGCAATGATTTTAGAGAATCAGGCATTACGTCATATAACACAAACATCGTATCTATATCACCAAAAGCCATAGGGTTCTTAAGTAGGTTACCTATATCCAGTGGTTTTTCTTCCATCATAATATCTTCTACCTCCTCCATGTTTAGCATTTCATCCATGTTGTCCTTTAAGATTTCTTCATCCAGTTCTCCATCATCCATAGTACCTTCCATTAGACCACCCATGGCACCCATGCCCGACATGTCTACTTGGATTTCTTTCTGCCCACTGCCATCCTTTCCTATCCAAGTTTCGTACTCCATGGAGCAGGAAGTAGTCATTGCCGTTGTCACTATTAAAAGCAGTAAATATTTCATCTTAATTTTTTGAATTTGTTCTAGAATTAAAAATAGTACTATGAATTTATTAGTCATAGACATATTTTCGATCCATCAATATATCTTTTAACATTTCATAAGCCACTCTAGGACTTCATTCTAAGTATTTCATTTTCTTAGAATTCTTAAAATACCCTTATAAAACTTTGGTAATCAGTTTTTTATAAGAGTCTTATCATCTATGTTGCGCCCAAGTTTTTTCCTAAAAATCTGAACATGAACCGATATTTTTCCCAAATGAGGTCTGTCCTCATGGTGCTATTGGCCACCCTGCCCATAGTATTGTCAGCTGAAAGTGGTGATGCTGGCACCTTAGTTTGCGCCAATTCTATTAATGTCTCCGCAAATTCTGAATGCGCAATAGATCTTACGGCAGATCAGCTACTTATCTCAGACAGTAGTCCTACTCCTGGACCTTACGAACTTCGAGTATTAAGACCAAATGGTCTTGTATTAGATATGACTGATGTAAGTGCATTTATTAATCAGACTGTCCAATATACTATTACCAACCTTACAACTCAAAATACGTGTTGGGGATATATTACCATAGAGAACAAGTCAGTACCGACCATGATTTGTGATGAATGTACCGATCCAATGGTTAGCGACCCTAATTGCATACTCAATTGTAGCGAGTATCCTCTTTTTGCCTTTACTGATTTCAATACTGGGCAATCTGGATATGATCCGGATCTGTTGGATAAGATTATTCCTACTGATCCCAGAGATTTTATTGCTGATTTCATTTCATCTAATTGTAACCAGCCGGTAAGTGTTACTTATAGAGATATTGTAGGACCGCCTGACTGTAATGATGACGTGATCTTAAATAGAATCTGGACTTTAGAATACCCATTGGCTAATGGAAGGACAGAAAGAATACGGTGCAACAGATATTACAAATTTGTCAATATCGATATTGTAGATGTAAATGGAGATCCAATAATTGTAGAAGGCGATGGCGCAGGCGTAGAAGATATGATATTTATGCCCCCTCAGTATATAGAGGTTCCAATCTGTTCAGGAGGCTATAGTCCAGAAGTAATTGCAGCTTTTTATGATGACCCGACCACTGAAGATGAAGATTCTAATGACAATGGTATAGATCCAGACGAGGGAGATATAGATCATGTCATAGAGAACAATGAAGGTATCTGGAGAGCCTACCCACATTATTACTCTTACGGTTTGAGAAGTAATAGTTTACATCCACAACCGATAGATGATAATATCTGTACAGTAACTGCTAGATTCACAGATCTAATTTTTGATTCGTGTAGTTCGGACTGTAATGGAAATGTCAAAGTAGCTAGGACCTGGACTATGTTAGACTGGTGTAACAATACTTTCTTCGATTATATACAAACTATAGATGTCAAAGATGGTGTGCCACCAATAATAGAAGCTGAGCATATAGTTACTAGTGTAGATCCGCACTCTTGTTCTGGAACGGTTTATGTGCCTGAGCCAACAAGGATGGTAGATGATTGTGATGAGAATGTGACTTATCGAGTAGAGCTTTCATCTGCTATTGCAGATATTACTGGAAATGCAAAAGATGGTTACATCATTCACAACCTGAAAAGGGGAATCTATGAGTTGTTCTATGTTGCTGAAGACTGTTGTGGAAATATCGCAAGATATCCAGTGCAATTGCAAATAGATGATTTGACACCTCCTGTTCCTATTGTTATACAAAATATAGTTGTAGATCTGGCACCTTCAGGAATTATTGGTGTACCTGACAGAGGAGTCGCAAAATTGTATGCGGCTGATATAGATAATGGAAGTTTCGATGGTTGTACTGGCATAGATATTTCAATCAGAAGACCACTAGCTTGTTCTGATCAAGATACAGTTTGGGGTGATTTCGTAGAATTTTGTTGTTCAGATCTAGCAGGTGTCGATAGACGTCAAATTACAGTAGATTTTAGAGCAAGAGATTGGAATGGTAATGAGAATTTTATCAGCACAACAGTACTCTTAGAAGATAAAGGAATATCTACTTCTTGTCCTGCAGACAGAGTATTGACTTGTGATGATGACATCTGGAATTTCGATCTCACGGGTTATCCTACTGCACAAACCAGTTGTAACAATATTCCTATTCTCGTAGATACAGTAGAAACATTTGACAGGACGATTCCTAGAACTAAAAGAGCTACGGAAGGAAATGTGCCTGGCTATATAGGTGTGGAAGTAGCTGCTTACGACCCTGCATGCGGATTTGGCGCCATCAGAAGAGAGTGGCGGACCGTCGGTGGTCAAGCCTTCTGTACGCAATGGTTTGTGATAGAACCAGGAGACTCAGTCTTCGATCCTGAAACGATTGTTTTTCCAGACGACCTAGTAGTATTCTGCCAAGACTTTGATTCTGGAGAGCCGACTTGGGTGGACGGTAGCTGTAATCTGATAGGTCTTACACTACAGAGTGATACTATAAGAAATGAAGCGAATTCTTGTTTTACTATACTCAATAATTGGGCTGTTATAAATTGGTGTACCTATGACCCTAGCGACACTGACCTTAATAATCAAGTAGATCCTACTGATGATGGTCTAGTGACAGGAAGATATGATCACTATCAGACGATACAAATTGTAGATGAGACTTATCCAGAGGTAACTTCAGAACCTAATAGAGTTATTTCTGTGGATCAAACTTGCGAGGCCAAAGCCGTCACACTTACTGCTGTAGGAACGGATACTGGCGATTGCGCTAGCCCATGGTTGGCATGGACTGCAAGAATAGATTTTAATGCTGATTGGCAGATTGAATACATATATACAAATAATACAACTCAGACTATTAATGGAGAACCTAATCCATTCTATATAGCAAAGACGACCAGTGGTCAAGAACTAAGTATTACTCTTCCAGCGCCTGTCGCAGCCAGTAAGGCACAACACAGAGTAGAATGGCGGGTAAATGATGGCTGTGGAAACGAAACAGTTTACGAAAGCTTCTTTACCGTAGAAGATACCAAGGATCCTACTCCTTATTGTCTAAATCTGGGTACGACAGTTATGCAAAACGGTCAGGTAGAATTGTGGGCGATAGATTTTAATGTTGGGTCTTTTGATAACTGCACCTCAGACGAAGAGCTGTTTTTTACTTTTACCGATGTACCGCCGCCACCTAGATGTGAT
>CAYNJK010000127.1:0-9141 GCA_964397575.1 uncultured Saprospiraceae bacterium | reverse complement strand
TGCCTTCAGAACCATTATTTAGGTTTGTCCACATATAATTAAAGGGTAAGGTGTCGTATTTGGAAACAAATAGTTTTATTACACCATTGCTTAATCCTTGACAAGATGGATGAGTTTCATATTCTGCTACCAGTCCACAATCAGCATCTATAACTTGATCTATAGAAGCACATAAAGCCGTATTCTGCCTGATCTCTAATGGACCCTGATTACCAGAAAGAAGCAGAGGAACTAAAGCACAACAATCGATAAGTGCAGAGTTGTTGGTTATATTAAAATTTCCTGATACAGAAGTAATTGATCCAAGTCCATCTACATTTTCAAGATTATCATTATCATTTATTGCTAACCATCCATTGATATTGGTAACATTTATAAATCCGTCAATATTGCTCAATGCATTGTTTCCACTCACCCACAGTTCCCCGTCAACTGAGACTAGATTTTCCAGACCATCAATATTATTTAGAAGATCGTTTCTCTCTATCCTAAGTCTTCCAGAAAAGTTTTTTAACCCTTGTAGTCCATTTACATCACTAAGAAAATCATTATCCTCTATATACAGACTTCCATCTAGGGAACTTAGATTTTTTAAAGAATCTATATTTTCTAAGGCTTGATTCATAAGAATATTGAGTTCCCCTGGAATAGATGAAATACCTCTTAATCCATTAAGGTTAATAAGTGCTGGATTTCTCTCAATAGTCATTATACCCTCTATTGTATTGATCATACTTAAACCATCTATATTTTCTAGATTAGTATTGGAGTTGAGTTTAAGATTGCCACTCATTGACTTTAAGTTCAAAAGACCATCTGTACTTAATAAACTACCATTCAATTCAATATTTACTGTACCACTTATACTTTCTAGAATTGACAATGGATCAAGATTTTGGATCTGCAATGCTGATAATGTTAGAGTGCCAGATATGTCCCTTATGTTATTCAATCCTTCTAGACTGACTACAGGAGATGATGATATTTCTAAGTTTCCAGTCAGAGCTTCAAGACCTACTAAGCTTGAAATATCACTAAGTGCTCTATTGGCCCAAAATCTAACACTACCATCTATTGAGGTAAGGTTTCGGAAACCATTAATGTTTGCTAATACGTTATGAAAAATTATTTCTACGGATCCATCAATGGTGGTAACATTCTGAAAACCATCTATACTTATTAAGGAATTGTTACTCGAGATGTCAATAGTCCCATCTATTGCTGTCAGACCAGTGAGGCCATCTAAATTGACCAAACTTTCGTTGCTTTGGATTAGCAATTCTCCATTAAAAAACTTGAGGTTGGCTAAAGAATCTATATTACGAAGATCATCATTATCATTAATTTTCAAAGTTCCAGATAGTCTTTCTAGAGATTTCAATCCGTTTAAATTTTTGACACCTTCGCCAGAAAAGAAGTCGTTAAGTCTGGATAGGTATAGCTCGCCAGAAATTTCTTTGACTCCAACTAGACCATCTATATTTTGTAATCCTCCGCATCTTTCTATTTTTAGAGAACCGGCGATACTTTCTATGTTAGAAAAGGCGTCGATATTAGAAATTTCATCTCCGTTAAGAGTCACATCCTGTGTCAGCACCGTGATACTCTGATCCCATGCATCCACCGCCGCCTGAGTCGACAAGGTTATCTGCCCAAAATTTTCAGTAATACTAGCCGTAACAAGGAGAATAAGTAATATGGAAGGAAGAATGGTTCTCATTAATATTTTGCTGCAATGAAAATTAAGCAATAGAATGCATAATTTATAATTACGACTATCCATTTTGCCATATATAGCAGCCAACGAACTATTTGGGATTATAAGTGAAATATATCATATCTTTATTTTGGGAGCTCAGGCATCGAATTTAGAGATCTGGGGTTCTGGTAATAGTAACTGTGAGAGCAGTTATTGAGGTTCTATTAGTGCTAATTGCTTTCGTCATATAGGCTACTAAATATTAATAAATGAAGGTGATTTCAATTGTATTATTTCTTTCTTTTTTGTCTACTGTTGGTTGTAATAAACAGTCGTTAGGAAATTTAGGCGATGTCTTTGTCGTTATACCTAATGTTATTTTGCCGTCTAGCGATTCTGAAAATGTGTTTTATCCTAGTTCAAGAACAGAAAATCTTACGGTAGAGTATATGGAAATTTATAGTAGGCTAGGGAATCTGTTGTTTCGAGCAGATGATTTTCCTGTTAACGATCCTGCTTCTGGCTGGGATGGTACTTTTGGTGGCAAACTTGTAGAACCCGGAACTTACACTTATTCTATGAACATTATTAATGGTGTAGAATCTAGATATTTTGGTGGAGAGTTAACCGTTATTAGATAGACTTATGAAATTTGGGAGAATATTTTTTCTTGGCTCATTTCTTTTCTTATCCTTTCAGATCTTAGGACAGGATTTGCATTTTTCACAGTATGCTGCCGCACCTCTGCACTTAAATCCTGCACTAACAGGCAATATAGATAACGGCAAGACTAGGGTGGTCGCTAATTATAGGAATCAATGGTCTCAGATATTAGTTCAAGATGCTTACAAGTCTTACATGGTTAGTATAGATCGTAGGAAGGAAAAGTCTACGGGTAATTATTTTGGCTGGGGGATTTCTGGCGCTAGGGATATTTCAGGCGCGCTAGAATTTGGTACTACTCAAGGCAATCTAAGTATGTCCTTTGGTAAGTTATTCACAGGACGTGATTCTACTGCGCATTATATAGTCGGCGGTGGACAGATTGGGCTTGCAAAAAGAAACGTAGATCCTACTGCCGCTCTATGGCCAGGTCGTCTACCATGGGAACCTTTAGTTCTTCCACCGACATTAGAAGGATTCGGTATTGATTTCCTTTATGCAGATGTTAATGTGGGTCTAGCTTGGTTAAGCAATTTTGGAAATCGGAAAAGTTTTCTTCTCGGAATAGCAGCTGCACATCTGAATGAGCCTAATGTTTCTTTTTTTATTAATACAACAGTTCCTTTAAGTTTAAGGACGACGATTCATGCTGCCGCAGAGTTTCCTCTAAACTCTAAATTATCTGTCGCACCAAATTTCTTGTATTTAAAACAGGGCGAGCAGGTTACAGTAAATACTGGCAGCTCCCTCAGGTATTTATTGCCCCAGAATGATAAGGCTAATTTCATTCAAGCTGGTCTTGGTTTTAGGACGGGTAACCATATACAAGGTGGAGGCCCTTTAAATACAGTAATTACTACAGCTGGATTTAGTCTCAGAAATTTCAATCTTGGAATTTCGTATGACCTTACAGTTTCCAAGCTTAGGCAAGCAGGAACAGCAGCAGGTGCTTTTGAAGTTGCTTTAGCTTATGTCATTAGAGGGAAAAGAATTACTGAAGATCTGATGGAGCAAGCAGAGGAACTTACTTTCTAGGCAGTTAAAATTTAGCTCTAGGAATATTATGAGTCGGTTTCATCGTAACAATAAAGTCGCGTTTTATTTAAGTTTTCTGATGTCTCAGGCATCGGTACCTTAACTTTAAGTATACTATCATTAGAACATATTAATAATAATTTCATTATGCGATCATTGACACTTTCCTTCCTTTTTTGCATTTCATTAGTAGGAGGCCTTGTGGCACAGGATTATAGTTTTTCACAGTACAATCTTGCACCAGTTCATTTAAATCCTGCATTGACAGGATCACAAGATGCTAAGCTAAGGGCCTTTGCAACCTATCGCAACCAGTGGTCTCAGGTGCTTAGATCAGACAGTTACAATCTCTATACGGTTTCTGCTGATTCTCGGAAGAGTCTGACTGGAGGTAATTATTTTGGCTTTGGATTTTCAGGACATAGAGATATTGCTGGGTCTGTCAGATCTGGAACTACACAGGGCAACATATCTTTCGCTTATGGTCAGCTTATAGATCAATCCAAAACTGCTGAACACTACCTGATCGGTGCTGCACAATTTGGAATTGCACAAAAAAGTGCAGACTTTTCGCAAGTAAGGTGGCCGGCTGATCCGCCACCTTCTATTGATTTTGTAGCTCAGAATTTTTTGATTGCTGATCTAAGCGCAGGCTTAACCTGGACAAGTATGTTTAGTGAGCGGAAGCGTTTTTATGTGGGCTATGCAGCACATCACCTTAATAGACCTAATGTTTCTTTTCTTGCAGACACAGTCTCTGAATTATCTATCAGAACGACAGTACATGGGGCGGCTGAGTTGCCTCTTACTACTCAGTTGTCAGTGCTTCCTAGTTTTCTGTATTTGAGACAAGGAGAGCATCGTCAGTTATTGTCTGGTGCTAATGTCAGACTTAATGGCATAGGTCAGAATGGTTATATCCAAGCTGGTTTGGCTTACCGAACAGGAGGTGCGCTATTCAGTGATGTGTCGACTTTAGTGTTTACAGCCAGTGCAGGGTTAGGCGATCTAGTTATAGGCTTGTCTTATGATTACTCAATCAATGAATTGCAGCAGGCAGGTACCCCAGCCGGTGCGACGGAGTTGACACTAGGCTATGTACTTGGACAGCGCACTGAGGGTCTGTCTAGAACATGGTAACTGGGTAACCCTACTTTGCCTCACAGTCTGATAGCACGAAATCTTTCATGTTATCTAAAAGTAGGTTGCCATTTGCGGACTCTAATATGTTACCCTTATAGTATGTCTTTAAAAGGATGCTGTGGAATTCAGCTTCAGCTAGGAAGGTATGGGAGTAGGTCTTCCATTCTTCATGGTCTATAAATGGACTTTCGTACAATAGATAAGATCTGCCACATAGTTCATCTGATCCGTAGATTTGTAATTTGATAGGCTCGATGAATGCAACTGCGGAACCTCTAGAGGATTTGGTAGGACTTTTCATTTCTGGAGATTGGGCTAGATCTATAGAAAATGTATAACAGCTTTCGGGAGTAAGTGCCTGTTGCAATTTTTGCGAAATCACTTCATAGGTTCCATCTTCTCTATAAACCATACTTATGTAAGTCTTTTTGTCAGAAGGCATATGGGTTACTGCCCAATTGTTCGTCTCAGCGCTGTGGACATCAGGCGGAGTATGGCCGTTTTCAGCACCTTCGCAGTCTATCCAGTGTTCCAGGAACTCAGAACTTTTGTCCGATTGTATCATACCTCTTTGTGGTTTTCCTTCGAAGGACGGATTGAGTAGGTAAGTGACATTAGACTTAGCAGAGTAACTGCTAGTAGTTACTTGTTTGATTTCAGTAGTGTCTTGACCACCAGCACTAGGGCTAAAAATGATACAACTTATAAGAACGAGTAAAAATGGATAGCTTCTCATCTTCTTCATGATTTGTAGTAAAGTTAGGAAAGAAAGGATTAATATGAAAGTGTGAGTAGGTCTAATGGTTTGGGGGAAATATTATGGCAGAATGAAGCAATTAGACATTTTGGAAGAAATTTCGTGTCATACCTCAGAAAATTGCTATTTTATGTCTTATAAGTAAAATGTAGCACCATGAACAAGATTGCTCAGCCTTTAACAGACCTCAGCCATATCAAAGAAACCCGACTGGCTCAGAAAACCTATTTCTCATCAGGAGCAACCAAGGATATCAAGTTCAGAATAGAGACGCTAAAAGCCTTGCGTACCGAAATAGAAAACAGGACTGAAGAAATCTGCAAGGCCCTTCATGCTGATCTCGGTAAGTCCAAAACCGAAGCATATATCACAGAAGTCGGTATCGTACTTTCTGAGCTCAATAAAATGATAAAGAAAACACCTGCTTGGGCAAGGCCACGGAAGGTTGCTACTCCCATGTTTGTGCTGCCTGCAAAAAGTAGAATAGAACCAGAGCCCTATGGAACGACGCTGATCATATCTCCATGGAATTATCCTTTCCAGTTACTTTTTAATCCCATAATAGGTGCAGTTGCAGCAGGAAACACAGTAGTCTGTAAGCCTTCAGAGTTTGTACCACAGACGACTGCGATTTCCAAAGAGATCATAGAAAAGATATTTGATCCGCGACATGTGGCTTGTGTTATCGGAGGCATACCAGAAAGTACAGCCTTGTTGGCAGAAAGATGGGACTATGTTTTCTTTACAGGCAGTCCCAAGGTAGGGAAGATAGTCTATAAGGCTGCTGCAGAACATCTGACACCTGTTACCTTGGAGCTAGGTGGTAAGAGTCCGTGCATCATAGACAAAACAGCCAACCTTGATACCACAGCCAGTCGAATAATTTTCGGGAAATACATCAACTGTGGCCAGACTTGCATAGCACCAGATTATCTTTTTGTACACGAAGATATCAAGGATAAGCTCATAGAAAAACTCAAAGCTAAAGTCAAAGATTTCTATGGTACAGATCCTCAGAAGTCAGAAGATTATGGACGCATAGTCAACGAACGTCACTTTGACCGTGTAGTCCATCTCATAGATGAATCCAAGGTCGTTTTTGGAGGGGAGACCGACAGAATGGATAAGTATATTGCGCCGACTTTTATCGATGGTGTGACCAAAGATGATGTCATCATGCAAGAAGAAATTTTTGGACCACTCTTACCCATCCTTACCTGGAATAAACTGGAAGAGGTAAAGAACTTTATCAATGACTACGAAAAGCCTTTGGTGCTCTATTATTTCTCAAAGAACAAATCTAATGTCGAATATATACTGACCCATTGTTCCTCAGGTGACGCATGTATAAATGATTGTCTGGTACAGAATGCCAATGATAATTTGCCATTCGGTGGTGTCGGCGAGAGTGGAATAGGTTCTTATCACGGCAAATTTAGCTTCGACACTTTCTCGCATATGAAAGGTGTGGTCTATAAAGCCTCTGGCATGGACTTGCCTATACGCTATGCGCCTTGGGGTAAGAACTACGGCAAACTGAAGTTTCTGGTCGATAAGACTTTGTAGAGAATGCAGCTGTTTGTTTAGAATTATTTAGTATCTTGAATTTATAGTAGGCATGGCCTAACCCCAATTCACCCATAAGGGTGAGAGAGAAATACCCCAAAAGTAAGAGCTTGTAGCCCTTAATTAACCAATGTTGAAATGATCGGAATAAGAACACTTGTCCTGTTTTCTTGCTGCTTTGTTTTATCCATGGTGCAAGGAAATTCTCAGTTAGACTCTCTTAAATCTGTTATTGCAAATACAGCTAACAATGAACAAAGAATAGCTGCATACAATAAATTAATAGAAAGCATTCCTTGGGAGACACCTGATTCTACCCTTAAGTATTGTGAGCTATTTCTAAGTGAACCTGATATCGAAAAGAACTTGTCCTCATTAGGTAACATCTATTATTACCTAGGCAGAGGCAACAGGTCTAAGGGGGAATATAAGACGGCACTTGAGAATTTCGAAAAAAGCCAAAAAGTATATCTAAGTATCCCGGACTCTGTAAATATCGCCAAGTCAGGATACCAGCTAGGAATTTTGAATCTGTTCCAAGGTAATATGGAAGTCAGTCTTCGACATCTGACCAAGTCTCTGGAACTCTATCAGCAAGTGGGTACCCAAAATGATATTGCCGACATGTATAATGCACTAGCCAGTTACTATTCCGATAATGATCAGATGGAGGATGCCACTAAGAAATATAAAGAAGCACTGGCCATTTATTCTTCTGAAAATGATACTTCGGGAATGGCCAATGTCCATGCTAACTTAGGGATGACCTATACCCAACTCAAACAGTTTGATTTAGCTAGGCAGCATTTAATGAAGCAAGGAAGATTAGACAGCTTACTCAATTCAAACTGGGGGCTCGGATTTCATTATGACTTTATGGGTTATATGTATCAGGAAATGGGAGATAATAATCTTGCTCTGCTATGGTATAAAAGAGCATTGAGTATACGCAAATTAGAGAAGAGTCATTATAATATTTGCGAATCTAATCTCAGTATTGCAAGCGTATTAAATGAACTGGGTAAGCAGAGCAGAGCCTTACCCTATCTAGAAGAAGTACTGAATTACCAAGATGCCCATAGTTCCTTGTCACAAGAGCAAAGAGCTCACGAGACCTTGAGTGATTGTTATGCCGCTTTGGGTGAGTATAGGTTGGCTTTGGAACATCATAAGCAGCTGAAAACTGTGAGTGATTCTATATACCGCAAAGACCAGTTGGCTGAGATTGCAAGTATGGAGGCGGCAATCAAGAAAGCAGAACTGGATGCCGAAATTATTTCGCTTAGCAATGATAAAAGTATTGCAGAGATGAAAGTAGGGGAGCAACGCAAGCTGGTCTACGGCAGTCTGCTTTCTTCATCACTTTTTATGGTGTTAGGACTGGGTTTGTTCTACTATTATAGAAAAGCGAAATCTCAGAACAAAGAAATCGAAACTGCACTGAAAGAAAAGGATATTCTTCTAAGAGAAATTCATCACCGAGTTAAGAATAACTTACAGATTATTTCCAGCGTGCTTTCCTTGCAATCTCGACAGAGTCGAAACAGCAGCATTCAGCAGGCAATAAATGAGGGAAGAAACAGAGTAAGATCTATGGCACTCATCCATCAGAATCTTTATCAGAGAGAAAACCTTACAGGCGTATGTGTAGATAAGTATCTAGAGAAACTAGTGCAAGAACTATTTCATACATACAATATAAATAGGGAGGTCATTTCTCTGGAGCTGAATGTGCAAAATATGGATTTGGATGTGGACACCATGATACCTTTAGGACTGGTAATAAATGAACTGGTGAGTAACAGCCTCAAGCATGCTTTTGCAGAAGATGAGCAAGGAAGTATTGCTTTGTCATTAATAGAGGATGAAGGTAGTCTCGTTCTTACAGTGCAAGATAGTGGGAAAGGCACAACCGAGGAAGAAATATTTAGTTCTAATTCTTTTGGCAATAGACTGATAAAAGCTTTTAGTCAGAAACTAAAAGCTGATTTTAAGATTGTGAATGACAATGGTACAAGAATAACTATGACTATTGCAAATTATATGAAAGCCGCCTAGCTGAATGAAGGCCTATACTACTTTTAGTTTTTTTTTCTTAAGCCTATTATGGGCTTTTCAGCTTTCAGGAAATACAGCTGAAAGTAAGATAGATTCTTTGTATACCCTGTTGGAATCAGATACAATTACTGCTTCCTCTAAGGTAAAGGTAATGACCAGTCTGATCTACAAGTATAAGTACAAAGGAGAAAAAGCTCAGAAATTATTTGATAACATAGAC